>NZ_KV800981.1:146263-152890 GCF_001810355.1 Neisseria sp. HMSC074B07
AAGGCGAGGTAACGCCGTACTGGTTTAAAGTTAACCCACTATATTTTTTCTGCGAATAAGGCTGAGTTAAATCGGAAATTAAACGGCAATTTTGTACGGGAACGAATAGCAAGCAATAAAAAGGTCGTCTGAAAATTTCAGACGACCTTTTTTCATTTCATCAACAGCCTAGTGGAATCAATCCAGCTTTTTAAAGTGGCGGCGGCGTTCCAGTTCGCTCAGGTAACGCTTGCGCAGACGGATGGACTGCGGCGTGATTTCTACCAGCTCGTCATCGTCGATAAACTCGACCGCACCTTCCAGCGTCAGCTTGATTGGCGTGGTCAGACGCACAGCTTCGTCGGTGCCGCTGGCGCGGATGTTGGTAAGTTTTTTGCCTTTGAGCGGGTTGACCACCAAATCGTTGTCGCGGCTGTGGATGCCGATAATCATGCCTTCGTAGATTTTATCGTTGGGTGATACGAACATACGGCCGCGGTCTTCCAGATTCCATAAGGCATAAGCGACGGCTTCGCCTTGCTCTTGGGAAATCAGTACGCCGTTGTGGCGGCCGGGCATATCGGGTTTCACTGGCGCGTAGTCGTCGAATACGTGGCTCATCAGGCCGACACCGCGCGTCAGGGTCATGAATTCACCTTGGAAACCGATTAAGCCGCGCGCGGGAATATGGTATTCGAGGCGGGTCCGGCCGTTGCCGTCGCTTTCCATATTGGTCAGTTCGCCGCGGCGGCGGCCGAGTTCTTCCATTACCGCGCCTTGGTTTTCGTCCGGTACGTCCACGGTCAGGTTTTCATAAGGTTCGCATTTTTGACCGTCGATGTCGCGGTACACGACGCGCGGCTTGCCGACTGCCAGTTCAAAACCTTCGCGGCGCATGTTTTCCAACAAAATGGTCAGGTGCAGTTCGCCGCGTCCGGATACGCGGAACACGTCGGCATCGGCGGTATCTTCCACGCGCAGGGCGACGTTGGTCAGCAATTCTTTTTGCAGGCGGTCGCGGATTTGGCGGCTGGTCACGAATTTGCCTTCGGTACCCGCCAGCGGGCTGGTGTTCACCATAAAGTCCATCGTCAGCGTCGGTTCGTCCACGCTCAACATCGGCAAGCCTTTGGGGTTGTCTTTGTCGGTGATGGTCACGCCGATACCGATGTCTTCGATACCGGAAATAATCACGATGTCGCCGGCTTCGGCTTCTTCAAGCGGTACGCGCTCCAAACCTTTGAAACCCAAAAGCTGGTTGATGCGGCCTTGGGCGATTTGTTGATCGTGGTTCATCACGGCAACGACTTGGCCGGGTTTGATACGGCCATTCAGGATGCGGCCGATGCCGAGGCGGCCGGTGTAGTTGTCGTAGTCGAGTTGGGAAATTTGCAGTTGCAGCGTTTCGTCTGCACTGCCGCTCGGTGCGGGCGTGTGTTTTAAGATGGTGTCGAACAGCGGACGCATGTCGTTGCTCTCGTCGGTTTCTTCCAGTTTGGCGAAACCGGACAGGCCGGAAGCGTAAACAATCGGGAAGTCCAACTGTTCGTCGGTTGCGCCCAAGTTGTCGAAGAGTTCGAAGGTTTGGTCGATGACCCAGCTCGGACGGGCGGACGGTTTGTCGATTTTATTGATGACGACGATCGGTTTCAGTCCCAAAGCCAAGGCTTTTTTGGTAACGAAACGGGTTTGCGGCATCGGGCCCTCCTGCGCATCCACCAACAATACGACGCAGTCCACCATACCCAAAACGCGCTCCACCTCGCCGCCGAAGTCGGCGTGTCCCGGAGTGTCGACGATGTTGATGTGGTAGCCTTCGTAATCGATGGCGGTATTTTTGGCGAGGATGGTAATGCCGCGTTCTTTTTCAAGGTCGTTGCTGTCCATCACGCGTTCGTCAACCTGCTGGTTGGCGCGGAATGTACCGGATTGGCGCAGCAGTTGGTCAACTAATGTGGTTTTGCCGTGGTCGACGTGGGCGATGATGGCAATGTTGCGAATTTGTTTCATGGTGATATGTATTTCAAATGATTTTTATCAAAAAGTAACTCGCGATTATATCACGGTTCATCTTATCGGACGGAGGGGGAGTAGATTAAATTTGAATCGGTACGGCGTTTATCCCGGTTCAACCATCAGTCACTATGCACACTGCGGCACAGTTTGACGATAAAAGCATTTGAGAATAATTAATAATAAAATTTGATTGGGTTTTGTAATTTATTTGCTTTTATTTATGGTTAAAGAGTGTAAATGTTTTTGAATGTTGAAATGGATTCTTAATACCAATGGCAACAAATATCTATATAAAACAAGGTATTGAATTTTCAGACGACCTTTTAAGGCTTCTGTTTCTTTTGATAATTGTTTGTATTTTAAATAGAAAATTTGTCAAGCATCAGGCTTTTGCATACAATTCAGCCATCAAGAAACAACACGCAATGTTTTTTACAGACACTTTACAATTTCAAAGAAAGAGAAAGAATTATGCAAGGCAATCAAGCTGTTATCGATTATATGAACGAACTGTTGTCCGGCGAGCTGGCTGCACGCGATCAATACTTCATCCACTCACGCCTGTACTCCGAATGGGGCTACAACAAACTGTTCGAGCGTCTGAATCATGAGATGGAAGAAGAAACAACCCACGCCGAAGACTTCATCCGCCGTATCCTGATGCTGGGCGGTACGCCTAAAATGACCCGTGCCGAACTGAACATCGGTACCGACGTGATTTCCTGCCTGAAAGCGGATTTGAACACCGAATACGAAGTACGCGATGCATTGAAAAAAGGCATCAAACTGTGCGAAGAAGCACAAGACTACGTTACCCGTGATTTGATGATTGCCCAGTTGAAAGACACTGAAGAAGATCACGCCCACTGGCTGGAACAACAACTGCGTCTGATCGAACTCGTCGGCGAAGGCAACTACTACCAAAGCCAACTGTAATTAAGCGTATAAGGAGCTGAAAATGAAAGGCGATCGCTTAGTTATCCGCGAGCTGAACAAAAACTTGGGCTTGCTCTTGGTTACCATCAACCAATATTTCCTGCATGCCCGTATTTTGAAAAACTGGGGCTTTGAAGAATTGGGCGAACACTTCTTCAAACAGTCCATCCGCGAAATGAAATCCGCAGACGATTTAATCGAGCGTATTTTGTTCTTGGAAGGCCTGCCTAACCTGCAAGAATTGGGCAAACTGCTGATTGGCGAATCAACCGAAGAAATCCTGTCCTGCGATTTGACAAAAGAACAGGAAAAACACGATGCCCTCATCGCTGCCATCGCCATCGCGGAACAACAGCAAGACTACGTCAGCCGTGATTTGTTGGAAAAACAAAAAGACATCAACGAAGAACACATCGACTGGCTCGAAACCCAGCAGGAGCTGATCGGCAAAGTCGGTTTGCCGAACTACCTGCAAACAGCGGCGCAAGAGGACTAAAACACAAACCACTGCCAAATATAGCAGTCCCTGCACCCATAAACGGCATATCCTTTCGGATATGCCGTTTTTCTTTTAATATAGTGGATTAAATTTAAATCAGGACAAGGACACGAAGCCGCACAGTACAGACAGTACAGAACCGATTCACTTTGGTGCTTCAGCACCTTAGAGGAATCGTTCTCTTTGAACTAAGACGAGGCAACGCCGTACTGGTTTAAAGTTAAGCCACTATATCTTGTCAGTAAAAGAGACGGTTCCCTGCTTTGTTAAGAAGTGAATATGCAGCATATGTGGTTTTAAACTGAAATAAAATTATATGAATAATAATAAGTTATAAATATTTTTGTATTATTTCCCTTGCTGCTCTTGAAATATTTAGAATTTTTGTTTTAAACTGCACACATTATCTATTCCATTATTTATGTATTCTGTCATGCAAACAGCGCACTATTCATCTGCTTTCTTCTATTGGTACCACACAAACGTGCGGTACTTTTTTGCGCTTGTCTGACACAGATTAGAGATAGGGATACGCAAATCAGAGCCGCCTCATTTGAGCGGCTTTTTTGTTACCTATACATGGCCGCATCAATTGAAATATGAAATAAAACACAACTGAATCAGGATTACAGCCATGACCCCCTCCATACACGCCCAAACAAAAAACCTTCCTTTACACCGCTGCCAAATGATTGTTGACGGCAATAGCCATCACACAACAGATTCCCAAGCCTTGCCGGGCAGCGCAGATACGCTGATCAGCGAGGCATTGATTCCGCAAATCCGTATGGTTGCCACTTTGATTGCAGGCGAAAGGCACGATTTTGAAGCAGACAGCCCTGCTGTCTTTACGGAGGAAGCCGACTTTTTTGCCGCCCGCATCTTGGTATTGGGTGTACACCGTTTCCATTTGGATATCACATTGTTGCCCATGCTGAAAACCGCCAACCAACGCGCCCAAGCGTTTGCCAAACGCCACCATCTCCCATTTACCCCCGCCCAAATGCATATGAGCCTGCATGCCCGCCGTCCTGACAACTTGCTGATTGTCGAAACCGAACACGAAATGGAAAATCATGGCAGCCTGATTGCCAACAGCCTTGCTTTCGCAGCCAAACTCCCCCGCCTGCCTTTGTAAACCATATTGACGCACTTGATAAAAATCAAATTTGCACCATATTCCACGGCAAGGCGCAGTATATTGACGCGCAGTTTGCCGATAACGCTCGGCTTAGACAATACCACTTCAAAAAGGATAAAAAAATGAAAAAACTCATTGCCTTAGCCGCACTTTCCTCACTTGCTCTCGCTGCCTGCAAAGACAATACCCAAGCCCAGCTTGAGCAGCAGCAAAAACAAATCGAAGCGCTTCAGCAGCAACTTGCCCAACAACAAGACAATACGATTTACCAACTCACGCCGGAAGGTGTGAAAGATACCATTCCAGCCGAAGCGCAAGCCAACGGCAACAATGGTCAGCCTGTGACCGGAACAGACGGACAACAATATATTTACGACCAATCCACTGGCAGCTGGCTGCTGCAAAGCTTGGTCGGTACGGCGGCAGGCGCGTTCATCGGTAACGCGCTGGCAAACAAATTCACACAAGCGCGTAATCAAAACAGCCCGATTGCCCAACGCGCACGCGCCCATTATTATCAAACGGCCCGTCCCAACAGCCGTACCAGCCAGCAACTCAATACCCGCAGCCTGCCTGCGCAACAACAGGCGGCGCAACAGCAACGTTACCGCCAAACAACCCAGCAGCCGTCCAATTATCGCCGGCCAATGAGTCGCGGTTTTGGCCGCCGCCGCTAAAGCCATTTGATTGTTTTAAACGGGTTTCCGATTCGGCAAAGAATGCTGATCAGAGAAAGACAGCGTAACAGAGTTCGCTGATTTGCCGATTAAAGCAGATGGAGGTCGTCTGAAAATTCAGACGACCTTTGTTTATGCATCGCCATAAGATGCAAGATGCCTTCAGTCAATACTCTTTATAGTGGATTAAAATAAAAATGAGACAAGGCGACAACGCCCGCCGTGTACGGGTAGTACATAAGGGCGTTGGCAACGCCGTATCATTGCAATTTTAATCCACTATATCAAAAGAAAAAGGGGGGGTGCGGTTGCATCTGCATTTTCAGACGACCTGAGTTTCAAGTAAAATCTACCTCGTCTGAAACACACTCAATCTCTCAGTAAGGAAAACATCATGAGCAACCATCACAAACTCATCATCCTCGGCTCAGGCCCCGCCGGCTACACCGCCGCCGTTTATGCCGCCCGCGCCAACCTCAAGCCCGTCATCATCACCGGTGTCGAGCAGGGCGGACAACTGATGACCACCACCGAAGTCGACAACTGGCCCGCCGACGCCGAAGGCGTACAAGGCCCGGAACTGATGGCGCGTTTCCAAGCCCATGCCGAACGCTTCGGCACCGAAATGATTTTCGACCAAATCCACACCGTCGATTTGCAAAACCGCCCCTTCATCCTCAAAGGCGACATGGGCGAATACACCTGCGACGCCCTGATCGTCGCTACCGGCGCATCCGCCAAATATCTGGGGATACCCAGTGAAGAAACCTTTGCCGGCAAAGGCGTATCCGCCTGCGCGACCTGTGACGGTTTCTTCTATAAACAACAAGACGTAGCCGTTGTCGGCGGCGGCAATACTGCCGTAGAGGAAGCTCTTTACCTCGCCAATATCGCCAACACCGTTACCCTGATTCACCGCCGCGACAGTTTCCGCGCCGAAAAAATCATGGTGGACAAACTCATGCAGCGCGTTGAAGAAGGCAAAATCATCCTCAAGCTCAACAGCAATCTGGATGAAGTCTTGGGCGACGAAGGCGGCGTAACCGGCGCTCGTCTGAAACGCAACGACGGCACCACCGAAGAAATCGCCGTCAAAGGCGTTTTCATCGCCATCGGCCATAAACCCAACACCGACATTTTCAAAGGCCAGCTCGATATGGACGAAACCGGCTACCTGAAAACCAAAGGCGGTACGGGCGACAACGTCGGAGCGACCAATATCGAAGGCGTATGGGCGGCAGGCGATGTCAAAGACCACACCTACCGTCAAGCCATCACCAGCGCGGCTTCCGGCTGCCAAGCCGCACTGGACGCCGAACGCTGGCTCGACCGCCAAGGGTTGTAAAATATAGTGGATTAACTAAATCAGGACAAGGCGA
>NZ_KV800981.1:152990-160070 GCF_001810355.1 Neisseria sp. HMSC074B07
CGCCGTACTGGTTTAAAGTTAATCCACTATATCCGAAACGGTTTTCTCAAGCATAAAGGTCGTCTGAACCTTTCAGACGACCTTTTTTATAGTGGATTAAAATTGCAATGATACGGCGTTGCCAACGCCCTTATGTACTACCCGTACACGGCGGGCGTTGTCGCCTTGTCTCATTTTTATTTTAATCCACTATACAACAGAAAAACACATTATCCATCCTGCCCTATCCCATTTTATGAGCAAACAGCCCAACAGCGCAGACCCAGCAGAAATCACGCAAGACCAAACCGTCCCGCGCAGCAATACCGACAACGCGCCGCGTTCCGCCATCCACCAGACGCTTTATTCCGCCGATACGTTTGCCCAACACGATTATCTCGCGGGTAAAAAACTGCCCGACATCGCCCGCCCGCAAGCGGGGCAGACCAACTGGCTGCATTTCGTCGGCATCAACGACGCCGCTCTGCTCAAACACACGCTGGAGCCTTACGGCATCCACGAGCTGGTCATCGAAGACATCCTCAGCCGCAAACAACGCCCCAAAATCGAAGACTATGACAATTATCTGTTTATCGCCGCGCAGGTTTACCACTACACCGCCGCCGGCAAACTGAATTCCGACCAAGTGTATCTGATTATCGGCAAGGATTTCGTGTTGTCGTTCCAGCAAAAACCGCTGGGGCTGTTCAGCCAGTTGCGCCGCCAAATGAGCGAAAACCCGCGCGGCATCCTCGGCAAAAATACCGCCTTTCTCGCCTATTGCCTGCTCGACCGCATCGTGGACGACTATTTCATCGTTTTGGAAGAGTACAACAACCGCGTCGAAGCCATAGACAAATCCCTGTTTAAAGATGAAAACAGCGATATCCTCGGCAAAATCCACCGTCTCAAGCGCGATGCCGTCCGCCTGCGCCGCACACTTTTGCCTTTGCGCGACGTGTTCTATCAACTTGCCGTACGTGTCGATTTCACCATTTTCAAAGGCGAATCCACCGTCTATCTGCGCGACGTGTACGATCACAACATGCAGCTTCTTGAGTCGCTCGACGCCTCGCGCGACATGGTGTTGAGCATGATGGACATCTACCTTTCCTTCCAATCCAACCGCATGAACCAGCAAATGCGCGTCCTGACCGTCATCACCATCATCTTCATGCCGCTGACCGTCATTACCGGCATCTACGGCATGAACTTCGACAACATGCCCGAGCTGCATTGGCATTACGGCTATTTTATCGTTTTAGGTTTGATGCTGTGCATTATCGTCGGGCTGCTGATTTTCTTCTCGCGCAGAAAATGGTTATAAACCCATAAAAAAATCCAATTTCCGTATATTCATATATTAAATACAATCAGTAAGGTCGTCTGAAAACCATCCCAACCACTGAACGGCCGCCTGTCTAACACAAACATTCATTTTTAAAAGAGGAACACCATGGACCAAACCCGCCAACTCCCTGCACACGAACTCATCATGTCCGAACTGATGATGCCGGACACCGCCAATTTCAGCGGCAACGTCCACGGCGGCGAACTTTTGCGCCTGCTCGACCAAGTCGCTTATTCCTGCGCCAGCCGTTACAGCGGTAATTATTGCGTTACCCTGTCTGTCGATAAAGTCTTGTTTAAAGAGCCGATACACGTCGGCGACTTGGTAACCTTCTACGCCAGCGTCAACTACACGGGCAGAACCTCCATGGAAATCGGCATCCGCGTCGAGGCGCAAAACATCCGCACCGGCGAAGTGCGTCATACCAATAGCTGCTACTTCACCATGGTTGCAGTTGAAGACGGCAAACCCGTTCCCGTCCCGCCGTTGGAAATTACCACCGAGCGCCAACGCTGCCGTTACGAAAAAGCCAAAAAACGCAAAGCCTTGAGCCTTCAGACATCGGACGAGACTTCCTGCGGATGCTGAAAACGGACGGATAAAACGGATTGCAAGACAAAGGTCGTCTGAAAACCAGGTTTCAGGTTTTCAGACGACCTTTTTATTTGACGGATAAGGACATTATCGAAACTGCGTCTGTCGAAGCAGTTTCAGACGACCTTCTTCAGTAGGGCAGCCCCTTACGCTTCTTCCGCTTTGCTGCGGATAATCAGAAGCGGCAGGTGGCTTTGGCGCATAACGGTTTCGGCGAAGCTGCCCATCAGGAGGTGCATCAGGCCGGTGCGGCCGTGTGTGCCGAGTACCAGCAGGTCGGCGCCGTTTTCATCGGCGTAATCGACCAAATCCTGCGCCATTTCGCGTGCGCCTTTGTTGGCGACCAGCAGGTGTTTGACGATGTTTTCCACGCCGTTTTCGCGGGCGGTTTTTTCAGCGAAGTCCAAGACTTCGTTGCCTTGGGCGACGGCGGCGGCCTCGTAGCTTTCGTGTTGCAGGAATTCGGGGGCGAGCGCCATGTATTCGGCGGGGTTGGCGACGTGTACCAAAGTCAGGCGGGCGTTGTTGACGCTTGCCAACTCGGCGGCGTGTTTCAGGGCGTTGAGGGAAGTTTCGCTGCCGTCAACGGCTACAACCAGATGTTTGTACATAGTTCATTCTCCTTTTGCGCCGCAGGCGGCACTTTGTTTCATGCGGTTGGGAAGGGTCCGATATGAAACGATTATAGACTCTTTCGGGCTGCTGCAACAGCCCGTCTACTTTCCAGTATAATATGTGTCGGACTCGTCCGCAGCGTTTTGCGTTGATTTTCATTCATTTATTGATATATCACAAGGTTGGGTATGAACGACACCGTTTTTCTTCCTTCGCGCCGTTTCGGCGGTATTGCCAGACTCTACGGAGATGAAGCACTGGCGCGGTTTTCGCGCGCGCACGTCTGCGTGGTCGGCGTGGGCGGGGTAGGCTCTTGGGCGGTAGAGGCTTTGGCGCGGACGGGCATCGGTCGTTTGACCTTGATTGATTTGGACAACGTCGCCGAGTCCAATGTCAACCGCCAGCTTCATGCGCTGACCGACGATTTCGGCAAGGCGAAGGTGATGGCGTTGCGCGAACGCATTGCTCAAATCAACCCGCAATGCGAAGTGGAGGAAATCGAGGATTTTGTGACGGAAGACAATCTCGAAACGCTTTTCAGACGACCTTTCGACTTTGTGATCGACGCGATAGACCAAGTGCGTGTCAAGGCGGCGATGGCGGCTTATTTTGTGCGGCACAATCAGCCGTTTATCCTCAGCGGCGGCGCGGGCGGACAGAAAAATCCGGCATTGATTCAAACCGCTGATTTGAGCCGCGTTACCCACGACCCGCTGCTTGCCAACCTGCGCTACACCTTGCGCAAACGCTACGGCTTCAGCCGCGATACCAAAGAAAAAATGCGCGTGCCGTGTGTGTTCTCGACTGAGAACATTACGCCGCCGCAATCTGGCGAAGCGTGTTCGACCGATACCGCGCCGCAAGGGCTGTCCTGCGCGGGCTATGGCGCGAGTATGCTGGTGACGGCTTCGTTTGGGCTGTATTGTGCGCAGGCGGCGGTGGAACATATTGCAGGACGGAAATGAGATGAATCGATTTTTTAAAGCCTATTTTATCGCCAGCTTGATTTATGCGGTTGTCTTCGGTTTGCTGATGTACGGTGACGGTTTGCTGTTTTCAGGATCCGAATGTTTTGATATTGCACCTGAAAATGAACAGCGTCTACAGTATTGTTCACGAGCTGCTGAAATGTCGGCTTTTGAGAAAGTGTCTTTGAAGGTTTTCTTCTTTCCGTTTTTATCTGTAATGTTATTGTCCCTACTCAATGCCGGCATTATGAAGTGGACCAAACGCTGTACAACTTCGATGACTCTTGCTTTGCCTATTGTCGAATGGTTGATTGTTTGGTTCGTTTTTTTACTGTGGGAATGGAGTAGTCTGGATAGTTGGATGTCAATAGGAGGACTTCTTTTTTTGGGATTGCCTGTTTATGGCATGGCAGCAGTTCAAGCCCTGAGTGTGTTGCGCTCTTCTGCAAATGCCAATCAGAAAATTTGATGTGGGTTTAAGCCTCTTGAAATTTATTTTTTCAGACGACCTTTTTTGCCTATGAACCGATTTTTCAAAGCCTATTTTATCGCCAGCCTGATTTATGCGGTGTGGTTCGGCGTGTTGATGTATGCCGTCGATCCGATGTTTGGCGCAATGGGATGCGACATGCAGTCGGGCGATTATTTGTGTTTTCAGGACGGCTCTCCGCGGCCGTTTACCAATTTCCTTTATCCTTTCCTGTCCGTTCCGATATTCAGCCTTTTGCACGCTGCCATCATGAAGTGGCGCAAATGCTGCTCGGTCGGGATGATTTGGTTTTTGGTCGGCTGCGAATGGCTGCTATTGTCGGTTTGGATAATCGCAATGCTTGCGCGCGATGGCTTTGTGTTTTCCCGCGATGCCGTTACGGTGCTGACCGGTTCGTTTTTCGCCGTTTTGCCGCTGCTGGGCATGGCGTTGGCGCAAACGCTTGCCATTGCCATCGCTTCTTTGAAAAGCCAACGCAAAAAAGGCTGATTTTTGTTTTGCCGCACTTGTTTTGGCGAAACCCGCTGCGTTTTCAGACGACCCCGTTATTGATTAACCACCCATCGAACCTAATAAGAAAAAGCTCCTCTAACCATGCCTTCAGAACACCTTATTCCTTCCGCTGCGGCAACGTCGTCTGAACACACTGTCGCGTGGGTATTCGGTCAACCTGTTACCGATTTGCCGCAGGATTTGTTTATTCCGCCCGATGCTTTGAAGGTTGTCCTAAGCAGCTTCCAAGGGCCGTTGGATTTGCTGCTTTACCTTATCCGCAAACAGAATATCGACGTTCTCGATATTCCGATGGTGAAGATTACCGAGCAATATCTGCACTATATCGCCCAAATGGAAGCGTATCAGTTTGATTTGGCGGCGGAATATCTTTTGATGGCGGCGATGCTGATTGAAATCAAATCGCGCCTGCTGCTGCCGCGTCCCGAAGAGGTCGAGGATGAGGAGGCGGATCCGCGTGCCGAGCTGGTGCGCCGCCTTTTGGCTTACGAACAGATGAAGCTGGCGGCGCAGGGTTTGGATGCGTTGCCGCGCGCGGGAAGGGATTTTGCTTGGGCGTATCTGCCGTTGGAAATCGCGGTCGAGGCGAAGCTGCCGGAGGTGTATGTCGCCGATTTGACGCAGGCGTGGCTGGGCATTTTGTCGCGGGCGAAACATACGCGCAGCCATGAAGTGATTCAGGAAACCATTTCCGTGCGCGCGCAGATGACGGCGGTTTTACGTCGTCTGAACGAGAGCGGGATATGCAAATTCAGCGATTTGTTCAAACCGGAGCAGGGCGCGGCGTATGTGGTCGTCAATTTCATCGCGCTCTTGGAGCTTGCCAAAGAAGGTTTGGTCCGCATCGTCCAGCCGGACAGCTACGGCGAAATCGAAATCAGCCTGAAACAGGAAAATTTAGAACGCCCGGAAGCGGAAGAGGGCGTTTCAGACGACCCCGCCGCCGACATTGAAGGCGAAACGGCATGATGATTTCACGCTTGGCAAACCCATACCCATTTTAATCAACTGCCCTTTATATAGTGGATTAAATTTAAATCAGGACAAGGCCGACGAAGCCGCACAGTACAGAGATAGTACGGAACCGATTCACTTGGTGCTTCAGCACCTTAGAGGAATCGTTCTCTTTGAACTAAGGCGAGGTAACGCCGTCGGTTTAAAGTTAAGCCAATATAAACAAACAGGTACGAATTTATGAACAGTGTTTCCCCGCTCAACCGTAAAGCCTCGCTGTGGGCGGTCGGTTTGATGTTGTTCGCTTTGTTTTTCGGTGCGGGCAATCTGATTTTTCCCGCTTATCTCGGACAACAGGCGGGGGAAAGCTGGTTCTCTGCGATGACGGGTTTCCTGTTGACCGGCGCGGGCCTGCCGCTGTTGGGCGTGATTGCCATCGGCTATTCCGGTTCGCGCGATGTGCAGGCGCTGGCTTCAAGGGTTGCGCCTTGGTACGGCGTGGCGTTTGCCGTCGCACTGTATTTGTCCATCGGGCCTTTGTTTGCCATGCCGCGTACGGCGACGGTGTCGTTTGAGATTGCCGTTGCGCCGTTTTTGACTGAAAGCCAAAAAACAGTCGGGCTGGCGGCGTTCAGCGTGGCGTTTTTCGGCGTGGCGTATTGGCTGTCGATGTCGCCGGGCAAGCTGGTGGACCGCATCGGTAAAATCCTGACCCCCGTATTGCTTTTGACGATTGCCGTTTTGGTCGGCTACGCCGCGTTGAATCCGATGGGCGTTCCCGCTGCGGCACAAGGCGATTTTGCCCTCCGTCCGTTCATAAAAGGCATTTTGGAAGGCTACGGCACAATGGACGCACTCGCTTCACTGGTGTTCTCCATTATCGTCATTGACGCCGTGCGCGCGATGGGCGTGGACAACCGCTCCGAGCTGCTGCGGACGACCGCCGTTTCAGGCATCGTCGCCGCATCTTGTCTGGCACTGGTGTACCTCTTCATCGGCTATATGGGCGCGACCAGCGTGGCAGGTTTGGGACTTCAGGAAAACGGCGCGGAAATCTTGTCGAAAACGGCAAATTTCTACTTCGGCGTCCCCGGCAATATCCTCTTGGGCGTCATCGTCCTGCTCGCCTGCTTGAGTACCGCCGTCGGACTGATTACATCATGTTCCGAATATTTCAACCGCCTGTGTCCCGGCATTCCTTACAAAATGTTCGTCGTCATCAATACGGTCGTGTCTATGGCGTTGGCGAACAAAGGCCTGTCCTCCATCCTGACCTTCTCCATTCCGATGCTGATGCTGCTGTACCCGCTGACCATCGTCATCATCCTGCTGGTCTTCCTGCACAAACTGTTCGGCGGCAGCCGCATCGTCTATTTCTGCACCATGATGGCAACGCTGGCAGTCGGTTTGCTCGATGCCTATAAAGCCGCATTCGGCTTCAGCGAAGAAGTCGCCGCCGACATCAACGGCGCACTGCCGCTTTACAACGTCGGGCTGGGCTGGCTGCTGCCTGCAACCGTCGGCTTTATTTTAGGGTGCATCCTGAACGCCGCGCTCAAGAAAAAACATAAGGCTTAAATCTAAACAAAGGTCGTCTGAAAATTTTCAGACGACCT
>NZ_KV800981.1:160170-174137 GCF_001810355.1 Neisseria sp. HMSC074B07
ACAAAGGTCGTCTGAAAATTTTCAGACGACCTTTTCTATTCAATCCCAGATAAATCCAGAAATTTGATGGATGCCCATTTTCGCAGGCTGCCTGACCTTTATGGTTGGCAACCGCACTTCGGATGCGGACCGGTTAACCGGAAACCACAAAATCCACCGTATGCGCTTCGCTGTAATCGGGGATTTCCAGCTTGTTGATCATGCGGTGTATCACATCGTTCGGCACGGAATGTTCGCGGTTACGGTTTTGCGACAGCAATTGCGTGTAAGGCACTTCCAAATAAATCAGGTGTACCCGCGCGCCGTAGTCGGCGAACATAGGCAGCCACTTGCTGCGCAGGTCGCGGTTGAGGTTGGTGGCGTTGAAGACAAAGGACGTGCGGGCGCGCAGGTATTCTTTTGCCTGCTCTTTCCCCAAACGCACGGCTTCGGCGGTGTGTTTCGGGTCGGCGGGGTCGAGTTTGCGCTCGCGTCGGATGTTGTCCAGCGACAGCATGGGCAGATGGGCGAGGTTTCGACGGATATAGCTGTCTTTGCCGCTGCCTGCTATGGCGCACATGGCGTACACGTCAAAGGTTCTGTCGTCAAACGGCTGGTAATCGGGCATGTCTCTGCGGGCGTTGAGATAGAGATAGCGGCCGTAATCGCTGGCGAAATTGCGCGCTTTGCCCCAGCAGTCGTTTTCTTCGCACAGCTCGCGGAACAAGTCGATGCGCAGCAGGATATCCTGTTGGTCGCGGCAGATGCGACCTAGAACGTCGGCTTTGGCAAGCATGGCGAGGTGAGCAGTATTGACCTGCAAAGAAGCGGCGATGACGGCGCGTTCCGGACTCGGTTTGTCGATTGCCCACAGAGGCAGTCCGTGCAGACGCACGAGTTTGGCTATCGCTTCGCGCACGGCAAACGGCGTGGCAAGTTCGGTGTAAAGCAGGGCGCGGGCAGTGTATTCACCTTTTTTGGCATGGTTCGGCGACACAATCCGCTCTTTGCCGCCTTGGATCTCACGTTTAGTGGTGCTGCGTTTTTCTACATCATGCAGCATAGCGGCGGCAAACAAGATATGTTGCTCCTGCTCGCTGAGTGTTTGGAATTCAGGCAGTTGCAGCAGGGCTTCGCACACCATTTTAGTATGGACGAATACATCGCCTTCAGCGTGCCATTCAGGATCCTGCGGCACGTTTTTCATATCGGCAAACCAACTGAAGCGATGCTCCAAGGCTTGCCAGTCGGGAAGTTTGCCGGGTGTGTAATGGGGGAATGTCCACATGGTAGTCTTTCTTATTATTGGATGACTTGACTTCAGGCCGTCTGAAACTGCCAGCTTTGCCAATGGTATTTATCATAATCGATAAGGCGGGCGGGCTTCCAAGTTTTTGTCCAATGCACATCGGTTTTAACGTGTTTGGCGCGAACAAGTTTAAAGAGGTTGTCAAACTCGTTGGACTGTACGGGCAGGTTACCGTTGTTAGTGGCAAAATCAGCGGCATTGCGGATGACGAAGCCTTCACTGCATGCTTCGCCTGTTTTCGGGTCGTAGCCGCCGAGTTTGCCTGCGGTTTGCACGCTGTCTGTCCATGTTGCACCTAAATTGGCGAGCAGCCATTGCTCCAAAGCGGTGTCTTCGTCGGTGTATTTTTGGGTGAAGTCGGCAAGCGGATGCACGATGGGAAGTTCGGGGACTGTGGGGAAATCGAACAGCTGGGCATAGAATTTAACTTCTTCCCACGACAGCCAATGTCCGCCGCGACGGATGGCAAACAGGTAAAAATAGCTTTTCAACTGCGAATAGGCGATGGAGTGGATACCGTACATGTTTTCGCCGAAAAGTTCGAGGTCACCCAAGTCGTCTTTGATGTGCTGCCAGCGTTGCAGCAGCGGTTTGTCCCACGGATGTTGGGTGGGGGCGGCATGGCTGCGGGCATAAAGACCGTGGGCGGCGAAGCAGTTGTTTTGCCCGTCCAGCTTTTCGGTCAATACCAATTGCGGCAGAGTAGCGAAATGCGCGAGGTAGCCGCGAGGCATAAAGCGGTCGTCTGAAGTTGTGCCCAAGCTGATGGGTGCGTGCAGGCTGCGGGCGTATTTTTGTGGTTCGGTGTTCGCCATCATGATTTGTCCTTGAAATTTATTTTTTAAGTTTTTCGGATGGTTTCTGCGGCTGATTATATTTTTTCTACTGTATCGCTTTGTTTGGACACCAAAAGCTGGTCGATTTTCAGATTTTCGGTGTCGATGATTTCAAATTTATAGCCCGCGTAAACCAAAAAATCGGTGCGTTTCGGGATTTTGCGCAGGGAATACATCATAAAGCCGGCGATAGTTTCGTAGTTTTCCGAGTTGGGAAATTCCTCGATGTCCAGCGCACGCATGACGTCGGCGAGCGGGGTCGCGCCGTCCACCAGCCAGGTATCTTCGGTGCGGCGGATGATTTGCGGCTCTTCTTCGGTATTGACCAGCTCGCCCATGACGATGCTCATCACGTCTTTCAGCGTTACCACGCCGACCACCAGCGCGTATTCGTTTACCACTACGGCAAAGTCTTCGCCGGAAGTTTTGAAGGTTTCCAATACATCGTAAAGCGACAGTGTGTCGGGGATGAACAAGGCTTTGCGTAACACGCGCTTGTCGGTCAGGCGGACGTCTTTTTCTTTTAAAAACAATGTCAATAGCGTGTGCGATTCGATGTAGCCGATGACGCGTTCCAAATCGCCGTCGCACACCAAGAATTTGTTGTGCGGTTTTTCCGACATCATTTCCAACACGGTATCGCTGCCGTCGTTTTTATCGAAATAGGCGATGTATTCGCGCGTGCTCATGGTGGAAGTCACCGTGCGCGCCTGCATGTCGAAAATGTTTTCAATCAGGTAGTGTTCCTGCTCTTTCAATACGCCCGCCTGCGCGCCCGCATCGACGACGGCGTAAATGTCTTCCGAGGTCAACTGCTCTTGGCGGACGGTGGAGATTTTGAAGAGTTTGAATATCGAGTTCGCCAGTCCGTCAAATGTCCAAACGAAAGGCTTTAGGATAAAAATCAAAAACATCATCGGCCGCACGATGCGCACCGCCACCGCTTCGGGATGGGTCATCGCTATGCGCTTGGGCATCAGGTCGGCAATCAGGATGAAGCTGCCGGTGACCAGCGCAAACGTCAGCAGCGACGCGGCCGTACTGCCCCAACTGCCCGCGTTTGCCAACAACCCGCCGAAATAAGGGCGCACCGCCGCTTCGCCGACGATACCGGCGAGAATGGCGACGGCGTTCAAACCGATTTGGACGACGGTGATGAAGCTGCCCGGCTGCTGCTGCATATTGAGCACATCAAGCGCGCGGGTGTCGCCGCCGTCTTTTGCCATGACTTGCAATTTGATTTTGCGCGCCGAGGCGAGCGCGAGTTCGGAACAGGAAACGAATGCGCTAATGACGATCAGCAGGACCAATAACAATAAGGCTTCGAGAATATTCATGAAAAACGGTGTGTGTGGCAAACAGAGGACATTTTAGCATTAAAGGTCGTCTGAACGACGAACCGCCCCTTGTGGTTGGATGGGTTGTCCAACTTTGGGAGCGGTTCAGGTTTCAGACGACCTTTTGCCTTTTGGCTACGGTTACATAAAAAACGTAGCGGCAAATAACGGGTTTATTTGCCCAGCAGTTCGATGCTGCAAGCTACTTTGCCGACACGCATTTCGGCTGTGCCTGAACAGCCTGCGGGCAGTATGCGGCGGAAGGATGCAAGCTGTTTCGGGTCGGGCGTAATTTTCAGGCGCAGGACGGTTTGGGGCAGGTGCAGGCGGCTTAGGGCTTCTTCAGTGCTGATGTCGTAGACTTTCTTGAATTGGTCAAAGGTATTGTTGCGTTTGTGGTCGAAGACGGTAACGCTGCCGTCTTCGTTGAAACGGTAGGTATTTTCGCCTTTGATGATGATGTCCCTGTCGTAGATGCGGACGATTTGCAAACGGCCGTTTTCATCGTAGCGGTATTGCAGGCCATGATCGGTGCATCCGTAATGGGATTCGCAGTTTTCGGCCAAAACGTAGGCAAACGAGGTGCTGCTGCCGGCAGTATGAGCCCAGCAAAACTGCAGGCCGTCTTGTCCGGCATCGCAGCCTTTGGGGTTGTCTCGTTTTTGGGCGGCGACTTTCTGCTGCAACTTTTGAAATTCTTCCTCAGACATAAGCGTGTCACCGCGGCGGATTCGTTCACGTTCAATCTGTTTTTGTTGCCTGTTATATTCACGTTGTCGGGCAGCTTCAATGTCGCGCTGCTGCATTTCGTGCAAGATGTGTGGGGGTATGCCTTGGCAGTTTGAGCCGTTGCAGGCGGCGGCATCCTGCGCCCACAGTGCGGCGGCAGATACGGCGGCGATGACGGCGAGTTTCGGGATGATGTTTGCGGAAGTCATGATTTTCCTTTTAATGATTTTGAGGTCAGTTCACTTGGGATTTAGATTTTCAGACGACCTCTTCAGATTGGGCGGCAGATTGTCTTTTGCCTCCAAACCTATGGCTTAACCTTTGGCGGTAAAGCGTTTGTTGACGCGCAGGCGTTCGCCGCGGCCGGCTTTTTTGATTTCCAGCCAGTCGGTGTAGATGGCGTGGATGAGGTGGTTTATGGTTTCAAAGCCGTATTGCTGCGGGTCGGTGCCTTGTGCGGCGAGTTGCTTCGATACGTCGCTCAAACGCGCCCAGCCTTGTTCGTCGGCGTGGGTGTCGACTGCCTGCTGTACAGCGGGGATAACGCGGGTAACGGGCAGTTTGCTGCTTTTGGCGGCGGGTTCGGGTTTGGCGGGTGTCGGCTGTGCGGTGTCTGCCGCTGGGCTTGGCGCGGTGTTTTCGTTCTTGGCTTGGTTGTTTTTTTTGCTGCGCGTTTTGCGTTTTTGCGCGGCGTTGGGGTCGTCTGAAACGGTTTCTTCTGCATGATGGGTTGCCACCGGGTTTTCAGACGACCTCTCTGTCGGTTTGTCGGCGGATTTGCGGCGGCGGACTTGGAGTTGGTTGTTGTCGGTGCGGTGTTCGAAGATGTCGAAGGATTTGATGAGGTCGGAGAGTTTGCCGTAGCCGTACAGCCTTGAGTCGAAATCGGGATTGATTTTGCTGATGTAGCTGCCGATGGGGCCGAGGTTTGCCCAGCCGAGGTCGTCGGCGTTTTCGCGCACGGCGCGTTTGAGCAGGGACAGCGCGTCTGGGGCGGCGGCAGGGGTGTTTTTGCCGCTGTTCTTCTCTTTTTCTTGGCGTTGTTTTTCGGGACGGAAGATTTCGGTGTAGATGAATTTGTCGCAGGCTTTGCGGAAGGCTTCGGGCGTTTTCTTTTCGCCGAAACCATACACGGTCAGCCCGCTTTCGCGCAGGCGGCTTGCCAGTCGGGTAAAGTCGGAATCGCTGGATACGATGCAGAAGCCGTCGAAATTGCCGCTGTATAGCAAATCCATCGCGTCGATGACCAGCGCCATATCGGTGGCGTTTTTGCCTTTGGTGTAGGCGAATTGTTGGACGGGGATGATGGCGTGGGGCAGGAGGGCGGCTTTCCATTTGGAAAGGCCGTGGCTCCAGTCGCCGTAGATGCGTTTGACGCTGGCGATGCCGTATTTGGCAACTTCTTCGAGCAGGCGGTCGATGATGTCGGCGGGGGCGTTGTCGGCGTCGATGAGGACGGCGAGTTTTTTGTTGGCCAATGTGGTCATGGGGACTCCGTGGTATTCATGTCAGTCGAGGTCGTCTGAAAACCGGTTTTCAGACGACCTCGATCTATTAAAGCATATCTTGTATGGCGGCGCGTTCTTCTTCCAGCTCCGCCAGTGTTGCGGCGATGCGTTGGCGGCTGAATTCATCCGACAAGTCCAAGCCTTGGACGATGCGGTAGCTGCCTGCGTCGCAAATGACGGGGAAACCGAAAACCAAACCTTCGGGGATGCCGTAAGAGCCGTCGGAGGGGACGCCCATCGTGATCCATTTGCCGCTGCTGCCGAGCAGCCAGTCGCGCAGGTGGTAGATGGCGGCGTTCGCAGCGGAGGCGGCGGACGACGAACCGCGCGCGGCGATGATGGCGGCACCGCGTCCGGCGATTTTCGGCATGAAGACTTCGGTGTTCCAATCGGGTTCGGTAATCATGTCTTGGACGGACTCGCCGTTGCTGGTGGCGTAGCGGTAGTCGGCGTACATGGTCGGGCTGTGGTTGCCCCAGACACACATTTGCTCGATGGAAGGAATCGGGCGGTTGATTTTCTCGGCGACTTGGCTGACGGCGCGGTGGTGGTCGAGACGCATCAGGGCAGTGAAGTTTTCCGGCGGGATGTCGGGCGCGGACTTCATGGTGATGTAGGCGTTGGTGTTGGCGGGGTTGCCGACGACGAGGACTTTGACGTCGCGATGGGCAACTTTGTTCAACGCCGCGCCTTGTACTTTGAAGATTTCGGCATTGGCGTGCAGCAGGTCGGCGCGTTCCATGCCTTGCGTACGCGGGCGCGCACCGATCAAGAGGGCGATGTCGGCATCTTTGAAGGCGACTTCGGGGTCGTCTGTGGCGAAGATGTCGGCAAGGAGCGGGAAAGCGCAATCCTGCATTTCCATAATCACGCCGCGCAATGCCTGCTGCGCCTGAGGCAGGTCGAGCAATTGCAGGATAACGGGTTGGTCGCGTCCGAGCATAATGCCGCCGGCGATACGGAACAGGGTCGCATAGGCAATTTGCCCTGCTGCGCCGGTAACGGCGATGCGGACGGGAGGTTTGAGTGTCATGTTTTTCCTTTTGAAGTCGTTGTTTTACTTGGTTTGCGGATTATAACAGCATTGAGTATTAGAGAATGAAAAGGTCGTCTGAAACTGGGAATAGGATTTCAGACGACCTTTCATGTTGCTGTCTGTCAATTTTCCGCATCGCGGCAGATGTCGATGGCTTCCTGAAGGCTGGAAACGCCGAAGATTTTTAGATTCGGAAACTCTTTTTCGTTGCGCGGCATATTGGCTTTGGGGACGATGGCGCGTTTGAAACCGAGTTTTTCCGCTTCTTTGAGCCGTTCTTGTCCGCGTGCGACGGGGCGGACTTCGCCGCTGAGGCCGATTTCGCCGAAGGCGACCATTTTTTCAGGCAGCGGGCGGTTGCGGAAGCTGGAGAGCATGGCGAGGATAACGGCGAGGTCGGCGGCGGGTTCGCCGATTTTCACGCCGCCGACGGCGTTGAGGAACACGTCTTGGTCGAAGCAGGCGATGCCGCCGTGGCGGTTGAGGACGGCGAGCAGCATGGCGAGGCGGTTTTGTTCGAGGCCGACGGTGAGGCGTTTGGGGGTGAAGCCGTGCGCATCATCAACCAATGCCTGAATTTCGACCAGAAGCGGGCGGCTGCCTTCCTGCGTGACCAAAACACACGAGCCGGGCGTGTCGTCGCGGTAGCTGGCGAGGAAGATGGCAGACGGGTTGGACACGCCTTTCAAACCGTTTTCGGTCATGGCGAACACGCCCAGTTCGTTTGCCGCACCGAAGCGGTTTTTGATGGCGCGTATCATGCGGTAGTTGGAATGTTGGTCGCCCTCGAAATACAGCACGGTATCGACCATGTGTTCCAGCACGCGCGGGCCGGCAATCGCGCCGTCTTTGGTAACGTGTCCGACCAGTATCATGGCGATGCCCATTTGTTTCGCCATACGCGTCAGTTGGGCGGCACATTCGCGCACCTGCGACACGGAGCCGGGGGCGGAGGTGATTTGGTCGGAATACATGGTTTGGATGGAGTCGATGACGACGACTTCGGGCTGATGCTGTTTCAACGCCGCTTGAATGGCTTCCATGCGGATTTCGGCAAGCAGGTTTACGCCTTCGGTGGGCAGTTCTAAACGTTGCGCGCGCAGGGCAACTTGTTGGGCGGATTCTTCGCCGGAAACGTACAGCACTTTGCGGCTTTGCGCCATTTTGGCGATGGTTTGCAACAGTAGCGTGGATTTGCCGATGCCGGGGTCGCCACCGAGCAGGATGACCGCACCATCGACCAAACCGCCGCCCAATACGCGGTCGAGTTCGCCCATGCCGGTCGGATTGCGCGGCACTTCGGTGGCGGTAACGGCGGAGAGGGATTGGACGGTCGAGGTATCCGCCGCCCAAGATTGGAAGCGGGCGTTTTTCGGCTCGGGCGCGGCCAGGCTTTCTTGAAGCGTGTTCCACTCGCCGCAATGCGGGCATTTGCCTTGCCATTTCGGGGAAGTGCCGCCGCATTCGGTGCATTGGTAGATGGTTTTGGGGGCTTTTGCCATGATGTTTTCCCTATGGGATTTTTGAAGTGTGAAAAGGTCGTCTGAAAACTGATAGCGTTTTCAGACGACCTTTTTTCAAGGATTCGGACTGAGCTTATTTGCTTTCGTCTTTACCTACCGTCTTTCTTGTCTTTTTTCGGAGCCGGTTTTTTCGCCGCCAAACCTAAAGACTTCTGCCATTCGGCTGGATTTTTCACCAAATCCAAGGCTTTGCGGAGCTGGTCGTCTTTGGCTGGATTAGGAATACGACGGCTGGAGAGGTCTTCGTCTTTATCTTTGTCCTTGCCTTTTTTGGACTTGGCGTTTTCGTCGGCTTTGGCGGCTTCGTTTGAATCAGGCGTGCTGATTTCGTTGCTGCTGTTGACGTCTTCGCCACCGAGCGGGTTGCCGATGTGTCCGGCGAGGTCGGCTTCGCGGCTTTCAAAAGCGCGGTCTTTGTCTTTGACTTCGACGTCTGGGACGATGCCTTGCGCTTGAATCGAGCGGTCGTTCGGCGTGTAATACAGCGCGGTGGTCAGTTTGACTGCGCTGCCGTTGGACAGCGGAATCAGGGTTTGAACCGAGCCTTTGCCGAAACTTTGCGTACCGACGACGACGGCGCGTTTGTGGTCTTGCAGCGCGCCGGCAACGATTTCGGAGGCGGAAGCGGAGCCTGAGTTAATCAACACGGTCATCGGGATGGTTTTCAACTCGGCAGGCAGATCTGCCAGCGGGTCTCTGCCGCTCGTGCGGATGTAGTCTTCGGGACGGGCTTTCAATACCATACCCTCTTTACCGTCGCGTCCTTTGGTGCTGACGACTTTTGCGTCTGCGGGCAGGAAGGCGGCAGAGACACCGACCGCGCCGTCAAGCAGGCCGCCCGGGTCGTCGCGCAGGTCAAGGATGATGCCTTTGAGCGGCGCGCCTTTGTTTGCCTTAATCAGAGCTTTGGCAGCTTCGTTGATGCCCGCTACGGTGCGCTCTTGGAATTGGGACACGCGGATGTAGCCGTAGTTTGGCTCAAGCAGGTGGTGGCGGACGCTTTTGACTTTGATGATGGCGCGGGTCAGGTTGACGACGATGGGTTTGTCCACGTTTTTGCGCGAAAGGGTCAGGGTGATTTTGGTACCTGGTTTGCCGCGCATTTTTTTCACGGCTTCGCTTGTGGTCAGGCCGCGAGTGGAGACGTTGTCGATTTTGGCGATGAAGTCGCCGCTTTTCACGCCTGCACGCTCGGCGGGCGTATCTTCAATCGGGGCGATGACTTTGATAAAGCCGTCTTCCTGACCGATTTCCATACCCAAGCCGCCGAATTCGCCGCTGGTGGATTCTTTCATGTCGGCATAGCCTTTTTTATCCATATACTCGGAATGCGGGTCGAGGTCGGATACCATGCCTTTCATCGCGCCTTCAAAGAGGTCGGCGTCGGATTTGTCTTGGTAATAATTGGCTTTGATTTGCCCGTAGACTTCCGCCATGTTGCGGATGGATTGTACGGGCAGGGTTTCGTTGTCTTTTTTGTCTTTTTCGGCGGCAAAGCTTTGAACGCTCAAACTGAGGGCGACACCGCTGAATGCGCCGAGTGTGTAGAGTGCGACTTTTTTCAAAGTGGATGTTGACATTATGAATGGCTTTCTTTTTGTCTTATTTCATTTCAGACCGTAATGACTGTGAAACGGGGTGGGAAATATTGCTTCAGACGACCTGAATATACATTCGCAAGACTGTATGCGATTTACGCTTGGTAAACAACAGGGTTAGCGTAAAAAATATCTGCGCAGGTGTAAAAGCTTTTGAATATAGGGCCGTCGGGTCGGGTTGTTAAATTTCAGACGACCCCGTGATACGGCAAAAGGTCGTCTGAAAATGTCAAACCGGTTTACAGGTCAGCTTATCCAGGAGAGCGGGTTCATTGCCTGCCCGTTGTAGCGGACTTCCAGATACAGGCCTTCCATGCCCGAAGGCAGGGTTCCGCTGATGCCCAGGCGGTTGCCAGCGGCTACGGCGTAGCCTTTGGCGACTTCGATTTCGCTCAAACCTGAATAGATGCTGATATAGCCGTCGCCGTGATCGATGACGATGACTTTGCCGAAACCTTCCAATTCATCGGCGTAGGTAACCGTACCGCCGGCAATGCTGCTGACGATTGCAGGAGTCGTTTGGTAGAACACGCCTTTCCAAACTTCACCGTCGCCGCGGTCTTGTCCGAAGAGTCCGGCAAGCGTGCCGCTGACCGGTTTTTTCAGACGACCCTGCATGCGGCTGAAGCTGTTGGCATTGCTGATTCTGACGTAGGAAGGCGCGCGGATGTTCATGTCTTCTGCGGTCAGGTTGGACATGGCGGCGCGTTCGTCAGCGGCTTTTTGCGCGGCGGCGGCGCGGTCTTTGCGTGCTTTTTCAGCGGCGGCAAGACGGGCTTCGGCGGCTTTTTTACGCGCTTCGGCTTCCTGGCGGCGTTGCTCGGCTTTACGCTTTTCCAAGTCTTTCAACAGATTGTTCAGGCGTCGTTCGTTTTCTTTGTGGTTGATTTTTTTCTGCGCCTCTTTTGCCATCTGTGCGTTTTGGCGGCGGCTTTCCGCCTGTTCGGCAGTGTTGGTTACACCTTGGCGGCGCAGCGAGGACTGAATGTTGACCTGAAGTTTTTTCAGGTATGCCAGTTCGTTGTTGATTTTCTGCTCTTGCGCTGCCAGCTCTTTTTGCTGCTTCTCAAGGTCTTTGATGACTTGATCGTTGGCGGTGTTGATATAGCGGGTGTAACGCAGGAAGCGGGTTTTCTGACCCGGCTCGGCATTTTTCAGGAACAGGGCAACGGCGTTAGGCTGGCTGTTTTTATAGTTGCCTGAAACAAAACGGGAAATTTGCGCGCGCGTATTGGAAACCTGAGTTTTCAGGTAGTTCAAATCAGCATTGAGTTTTTGAAACTTGTCCCATGCGTCGCGCTGTTGGCGGTTGATGGCGGACAGGTTGATACGGCTTTGCTGCAACTGCTTCAACGTGGTGTTAACGTGGATGATGAAACCTTCGTTGCGGCTGCGCAGCGATTTTTTGCTTTCCAAATCATTGGCGGCGGCGGTTACTGCGGCTTTGAAGTCGTCTGAATCGGCGACAGCGGTTTTCTTATCGGCTTTGTCCGCTTTTTTCTCGACGGTTTTTCTGTCCTGTTTTGCCGCTGCTTCGTCTTTTTTAGGCAGCTCGGCGGCTTCTTTTTTTGCCTTTACATTGTTTTTGGCTGCGGGTTTGTCTGCCGCTTTGTCTTTGCCTTTTACAGGCTCGGTTTTTGCGGGAACGGCTTTGCCTGCCTTCTCTTCCGCTTTGGCTTCACCTTTTTTGGTTTTGTCGCCTTTATCTTGTTTTTTAACTTCTTTGTCGTTTTTGCGTTCTTTGGCACGCTCGTTTTTCGCCGCTTCGGCAGTTTCCTTTTTGCTTTTGGCTACGGGCTTGTCATCTGCCTTGTCCTTAGCGTTTTTCGCGGCAGGTTTGGCTTTGTCTTTGGCAGCTTCTTTTTTAGCAGGTTCGGCGTCTTTTTTGTCTTTGACGCTTTTTTTGACAGGCGCAGCCTTTTCCTTGGGCGCGTCTTTGGCGGCGAAAGAAGGCGAAGCGAAACTGATGAGCAGGGCGAGTAAAAGAGGTTTGTAACGCATGATTGGATTCTGGATCGTTAAAATAAAGGCAATAGGCGGAATTATATAGTCAGCGGGGTCGTCTGAAAATATTGTTCAGGCAATTAAAACGGCGGTCATGCTGTGTTGTTTGTCATATCGGATTCAGTATGGACAAGCTGCACGGCAAGGTTTGGCATCATATTATTTAATATGATGCTCCGTTTATTTTTGTTGTAAAACCGACGGCACGAATCGGGCGATGGTATCGCGCAGGACGATGAGTTTGCCGTGGAAGAAATGGGATGAGCCGGCAATGGTGATGACGGGCAAACCTTGCGGTTCCGCCCATGTCCAAGCCTTGCTGATTTCAACGACTTCGTCTTCTGCGCCATGAATCATCAGGGTTTTGGTAATGTCAGGGACGGCTGAAGGTTCGGGGCGGTCGGTGTAGTGGTGTACTGCCGCGCCGATAAGCAGCAACAAATCCGGTTCGCGCTCTTGGGCGGCGAAGGTGGCGACATAGCCGCCGAAGGAGAAACCTGCCAATGCGAACAGTTCGGCTTCGGGGTGTTGTGCGCGGGCATAGTCGATGACGGCGATGCAGTCTTGTGTTTCGCCGCGTCCGTAATCGTGTGTGCCTTCGCTGTTGCCTACGCCGCGCAGGTTCGGCAGGTAACAGTGAAAACCGAGCTGAGATAAGGCTTTGGCGGCGGTTTGGATGACTTTGTTGGTGTTCGTGCCGCCTTGCAGCGGGTTGGGATGGTTGATGACTGCTACGCCTCGTGCAGGTGTTTGCGCGGCAGGCAGGAAGATGGTTTCGAGCAGGCCGACAGGGCCGGATATTTGGATGATGTCAGGTTTCAACATGGGTTTTCCTTTATTTTGTGTGTGCTGTGAGGGCGGGGTTATTGCTTTATCAGGTGTTGCCGTCGCCCAATCTGTATTTGGGTTTTCAGACGACCTGCTCATCTCACAGATAAAAATGTTTGCCGTTGTTGGGGTTGTTTGCTTTCAAATCGTTCAACATCCGTTTGAAATCCAAGCCGTATTGTCCGCTTAACTTTTCCGCGCGCTTTTTCAGCTTGTCGAGGTTTTGCTCTTTCGGGCTGCTTTGGAACGCCATCACCGCCATATTGCCGTGGCTTTCGGCGGGCAGTTCCAGCACGCGGCCTTCGAAGACGTTGAGCAAGCGTTCGATAAAGCGTTGGTAGCGTTTGTCGCCGCTCCACCAGTTGGTCACGAACACGCCGTCGGGCGAGAGGGCGTGGCGGCAGTCTTGGAAGAAGGGTTCTTCCACCAGCGCGTCGATGATTTGTTCGCCGTCGAAGCCGTCCACCAGCACCGCGTCGGTATTGTGGCGGAACACTTTAATGTATTCCGCGCCGTCCGCTTCGACGATTTCGAAGTTTTCCCCTTCAAACGGCAGCTCGAATAGGCTGCGGGCGACGGCGATGACCTGCGGATTGATGTCCACGGCGGTTTGCTTGGTGTCGGGCAGGTAGCTGTCTATCCAGCGTGCGAACGAGCCGCCGCCCAAGCCGATTTGCGTGATGTGTTTCGGCGTTTCTTCGGTAAACAGAAGCCAGCCCATCATTGCGCGGCTGTACGATAAAACCAGTTCGGCAGGATGGTCGAGGTTCATCGAGCTTTGGATGGTGTCGCTGCCCAAATGCAGCGAGCGGATGTTGCCTTCTTCGGAAATGCCGACTTCGGGCAGGTCGGACTTGGCGGGGCGCAGGCGGCGGTAGGGGTGTCGTGGCATGATGTGGACGGATGGAGGGGAAAGGGGGGTATTTTATCAGAGTGTCGTCTGAAATGCTTTTTGTGCGGGTGTTTTTCAGACGATCTTACGGTTATATATCTGAGTGGCTTGGTTTATATATGGTGTAATCATTACGTCTGAAATAAATTTCTTTTTAAATCAGATATTTTTTATAAAAATTTACTTTGTGGGCAGTAAGCTATTGCCAAGCGGGGCAGTTAACGGCATAATTCGGCTTCTTTGCCGGTATAGCTCAGTTGGTAGAGCACCTGACTTGTAATCAGGGGGTCCCGAGTTCGACTCTTGGTGCCGGCACCAGTTTATCGCTGAAGGTGCCGCAAGGTATTTCAGTAAGCCGGTATAGCTCAGTTGGTAGAGCACCTGACTT
>NZ_KV800981.1:174237-202707 GCF_001810355.1 Neisseria sp. HMSC074B07
GGGGTCCCGAGTTCGACTCTTGGTGCCGGCACCAATCAAACAGCCCGATTGTGAAAGCAGTCGGGCTGTTTTGCGTTTGCCGTTCGGGTGGCAGGGCGGCGGGCATTTCACTATAATAGCCCGTTTTAATCTAAAAGGTCGTCTGAAAAAGGCGGAATACATTCTAATGATTACTGTGAACACACTGCAAAAGATGAAGGCAGAAGGCGAAAAAATCGCCATGCTGACCGCCTATGAATCCAGCTTTGCCGCGTTGATGGATAACGCCGGAGTCGATGTTTTGCTGGTGGGCGATTCCTTGGGCATGACCGTGCAGGGGCGCAAATCCACGCTGCCCGTCAGCCTGCGCGATATGTGTTACCACACCGAAAACGTCGCGCGCGGTACGGAAAACGCGATGATTGTCAGCGACTTGCCTTTTGGTGCGTATCAGCAGAGTAAAGAACAGGCGTTTGCCGCCGCTGCCGAACTGATGGCGGCGGGCGCGCATATGGTCAAACTCGAAGGCGGCGTTTGGATGGCGGAAACCACCGAATTCCTGCAAATGCGCGGCATTCCCGTCTGCGCCCATATCGGCTTGACTCCGCAGTCCGTGTTTGCGTTTGGCGGATATAAAGTGCAGGGGCGGGGCGATAAGGCGGAAGCCTTGTTGGCAGATGCGAAAGCACACGACCAAGCGGGTGCTGCCATCGTATTGATGGAATGCGTGCCGGCGGAATTGGCGAAAAAAGTAACCGAAACCGTCTCTTGCCCGACCATCGGTATTGGCGCAGGTGTGGATTGCGACGGACAAGTTTTGGTCATGCACGATATGCTCGGCATTTTTCCGGGCAAAACCGCCAAATTCGTCAAAAACTTCATGCAGGGCAAAGACAGCATCCAAACCGCCGTTGAAGCGTATGTCCATGAAGTCAAAGCCAAAACCTTTCCCGCTGCGGAACATTCGTTTGCTTGATACCCTCAACTGAAAAAGGTCGTCTGAAAAGGTTTTCATCGTGAAAACCGAATTTCAGACGACCTTTGTTTGTCCGTGTTCCCAGCGTATAATCGGCGCGTGATTTTCGGGCTGACAAAACATAGTGGCTGCGCGCCGCAATCCCGAAAAAGATAAAGGACATTTTCCACCATGCAAATCATTCATACCATTAAAGAATTACGCGAATGGCGCAAAAACGCAGGCAGCGTTGCCTTTGTGCCGACTATGGGCAATCTGCACGAAGGCCATCTCGCCCTTGTTCGCGAAGCCAAAAAACGCGCCGACAACGTCGTAGTCAGCATATTCGTCAACCGCCTACAATTCGGACAGGGCGAGGATTTCGACAAATACCCGCGCACCTTGCAGCAAGACGCCGACAAACTCGCCAACGAAGGCATAGCCGTCGTGTTCGCGCCCGACGAAAAAGAGCTGTATCCCAATGTCGAGCAACGTTTCAACGTCGAACCGCCCAACCTCCAAAACGAATTGTGCGGCAAATTCCGCCCCGGTCATTTCCGCGGTGTCGCTACTGTCGTCAGCAAACTTTTCAACATCGTCCAACCCGATACCGCCTGCTTCGGCAAAAAAGACTATCAGCAGTTGGCGATTATCAAAGGCTTTGTCGAAGACCTGAATTTCAATATCGACATCGTTCCCGTCGATACCGGCCGCGCTCCCGACGGGCTAGCGCTTTCCAGCCGCAACCAATACCTCAGTGAAGCCGAACGCGCCGAAGCCCCGCGCTTGTACCGCGAATTGCAACGCGTCGCTGCCGAACTCAAAAACGGCAATCTCGATTACGTCGGTCTGGAAACAGAAACCGTCCGCCGCCTGACCGAAGCGGGCTGGGTGGTTGATTACGTCGAAATCCGCCATGCCGAAAGCCTCGCCGTCGCACGCACCGGCGACAAAGCCCTCGTCGTCCTCGCTGCCGCTCGCTTGGGAACGACGCGTCTGATTGACAACTTGGAAGTCAGCTTGGCTTGATTGTTGAAATAGAAAAAGGTCGTCTGAAAACCGGTTTGGGTTTCAGACGACCTTTTTGTTGGAAGAGCGTTTTACATCTGCACCAAGCCGTTGACTGTAATGCTGATTTCTTCTGAGCCGGGAGAAGGGGCTTGGATAGCGTTGTTTTCGTCGCTTGCCGAACGCTTGAACATGGCAGCTTCGGCATTCATCATTTTGGCGCGGGCGAAACCGTTGTCTATGGAGCGGTTGCCGATGTGGCCTAAATTGAGTTTGACGATTTTGTAGTTGGAAAAACCGAGCGTTTTCGCTAAGTCTTGCGCGCGGTCTTTGAAGCGCAGGATGGCGGCTTTGCTGACTTGATCTACGGCAGCTTCGCGTTTTTCTTTGGATATGCTGAAGCCGATGCGGTTGAGCGTGGCAGTTTGCAGCGTTTCGTCAATCAGGCGGTTGATGGCGTCAAAGTCTTTGCTTTCGACTTTGAACACGGCTTCTTCTTCCCAACCTGTTTGGATGCGTTTGCCGTTGTTGTTGTATTCATAGCGCGGGCTGGCGCTGCGGTTGAGGATTTCGGTTTGGAGTTTGTTGTTTTGTACGGCTTTGTTGAAATCGTTGAATTTTTTCTGAAACGCTTTGTTCACCGTAGCGCGGTCTTTGCCTTCGGAAGCAATGCTGAAGTAGGCGGTCATGGTGTCGCGGGTTATTTCGAGATTGGCAGATTCTGCAAATTCGATCATGTTGTAATGAAGGGTGTCGGTTTCGGCTGCGGCGGGCAGGGCGGTTGCGAGCACGAGGGCGGCAAGGATGGGGCGTAACATGGATTTTCCTTTGGGTATCGGATGTGGAAACGGATGATGTTGGGTAATTTGTGTCGGGTCGTCTGAAAGCGCGGCTTCAATGAAGTTGAAAAAAGGTTCTGACTTTGCTGCAACAGGTTTCAGACGACCTTTGACGGTGTCAGCCGAAAAAGCCCATTTTGACTTGGATGAGTTTTTCAAGCTCGGGCAGGACGCGGCGGCGGGAGACGAAGAAGATGATGTGGTCGCCGTCTTGGACAATGGTGTCGGTGTGGTGTCCCATGATGACTTCGCTCGTTTCGGCACGGACGATGGCGGCGATGTAGCAGTCGCCCGGCCATTTGATGCCGCTGATGCGCCTGCCGACGATGGCGGAAGTGTTTTTGTCGCCGTGGACGACGACTTCGATGGCTTCGGCAGTGCCGCGTCTGAGGGGGTGGACGGCAACAATGTCGCCTCGGCGGATATGGGCGAGAATGGAGCCGATGGTGATGAGGTGCGGCGACACGACGATGTCGATTTTGTTGCCTTCGAGCAAATCGACGTAGCTGGAGCGGTTGACAATGGTGACGACGCGTTTGGCACCGAGGTTTTTCGCCAACAGGCTGGACATGATGTTGTTTTCGTCGTCGTTGGTCAAGGCGCAGAATACGTCGATTTCGTCGATGTATTCTTCGTCCAGCAGCGTTTCGTCGGTGGCACTGCCTTGCAGGACGAGGGTGTTGTCGAGGTTTTCGGCGAGCCACTCGGCGCGGCGGGGGTTGTGTTCGACGATTTTGATGTCGTATTTGGATTCGAGCTGCTTGGCAAGGCGGTAGCCGATGTTGCCGCCGCCGGCAATCATGATGCGGCGGGTGCACGCTTCTTTGGGGCGCAGTTCGCGCATGATGATGTTGACACTGCTGATGTCGGCGGCAAAAAGTACCTCGTCGCCTTCGATAATGACGGTTTGCGGTGTGGGGACGATGAGGCGGTTGTTGCGGTATATGGCGCAGATTTGGCAGTCCGCGCCTTCGGGGAGGTGTTGGTTGATGTCGGCGATTTCACGGTTGACGAGCAGCCCGCCTTTACGAGCCTGTACGATGACCATGCGGACTTTGTTGCCGGCAAACCTCAATACCTGCAATGCGCTGGTGTAGCTGAGCAGTCCGACGAGCTGTTCGGTAACGAGCTGTTCGGGACTGATGGTTTCGGTGATGTCGAAGACGGTAAGGCTGCCGTTTTCCGTATCGTCGTTTTCGGGGTAGGGGTATTCCAGATATTCGCTGGAACGCACGCGGGCGATGCGGCTGGGGATATTGAAGAGGTCGGCGGCGATTTTGCAGGCGACGATGTTGGTTTCGTCGCTGCGGGTCAGGGCGAGCAGGAGGTCGGAATCTGCCGCGCCCGCCTGTTCGAGGATAAACGGGGATGCGCCGTTGCCGAGTATGGTTTGGACGTCGAGGCGGCTGCCGATGTGTTGCAGGGCTTTTTCGTCGATGTCGATAACGGTAACGTCGTTGCTGGAAACGGAGGCGAGGTTTTGCGCGACGGTCGAGCCGACCTGTCCGCTGCCGAGGATGAGGATTTTCACGGTTTGGGCGGGTGGTTGGGTAAGGATGATGGGATTGTATAGTATAGTGGATTAAATTTAAATCAGGACAAGGCGACGAAGCCGCACAGTACAGACAGTACAGAACCGATTCACTTTGGTGCTTCAGCACCTTAGAGGAATCGTTCTCTTTGAACTAAGGCGAGGTAACGTCGTACTGGTTTAAAGTGAATCCACTTAAAACAAAATAAAAAGGCTACAATGTCATCCTTGCCGCATTTCGGCTGCTTGGAATATATGGGGTCGTCTGAAAAATTGCCACACCGGTTTTCAGACGACCTTTTAGCCCAAATCCTTCATCGCCGAAACCTCACAACTCCTTAAAAATCAGCTATAATTGCCGACTATTTTGATTACGGTATCCCTATTTGAAATGGCACAAAAAATCCAATCCGTCAAAGGCATGAACGACCTTTTGCCCGTCGAACAAAAAGATTTCAAGCTGACCGCTGCGTTTTGGCAGGCGTTTGAAGATGTGGTCGGCCGTTGGACGCGTGCTTATGGTTATCAGCAAATCCGTACGCCGATTGTCGAGCAGACGGGTTTGTTTGTCCGTTCCATCGGCGAAGAAACTGATGTGGTCGGTAAGGAAATGTACACTTTTTCCGATTCCAACGATTCTTTGAGCCTGAGCCTGCGGCCGGAAGGTACGGCATCCTGCCTGCGTGCGGTGGTCGAACACAATCTGTTGTACAACAGCCCGCAAAAGCTGTGGTACATGGGTCCGATGTTCCGCCGCGAGCGTCCGCAAAAAGGACGCTACCGCCAGTTTCATCAGGTCGGTATCGAGGCGTTGGGTTTTGAAGGCCCGGACATCGACGCGGAAATCATCGCGATGTCGGCGGATTTGTGGGACAAGCTGGGTATCCGCGATTACCTAACTTTGGAAATCAACAGCTTGGGCAACCGCGAAGAACGTGCGGCGCACCGTGCGGCTTTGGTCGAATATCTGACCCGTTATGAAGACAAATTGGACGAAGACAGCAAACGTCGTCTGAAAACCAATCCGTTGCGCGTTTTGGATTCCAAAAATCCCGATTTGCAGGAAATCTGCAATGCCGCGCCGCATCTGACCGATTATCTGGGTGAGGAATCGCGCAATCATTACAGCCGTTTCAAAGCCATGCTGGAAGGCTTGGGCATTCAATACATCGAAAATCCGCGACTGGTGCGCGGCTTGGATTATTACAACCAAACCGTTTTTGAATGGACGACCGACAAACTCGGCGCGCAGGCGACGGTGTGCGGCGGCGGCCGTTACGACGGTTTGATTGAAGAACTCGGCGGCAAGCCTGCGCCGTCTATCGGTTTTGCAATGGGTATCGAGCGTTTGCTGCTGCTGGTTAGCGAATATGGTTCGCTGGAAGTCAATGCCGCGCCTGACGTGTACGCCATGCATCAGGGCGAGGATGCGGATTTGCAAGTGATGAAATACGCACAAGCCTTACGCGTACAAGGTTTCAACGTGATGCAGCATTCCGGCTATCAAAGCCTGAAAGCGCAAATGAAAAAAGCCGACAACAGCGGCGCGCGCTTTGCTCTGATTGTCGCGCAAGACGAATTGGCGAACGGTATGGTTACGCTTAAAGACATGAACGGCGCACACGGCCAGCAAACCGTCGCCGCCGACGATTTAATCCACACTTTACAACAATGGAAGAATGCATAAATGGCAGCCCATCTCGAAGAACAACAAGAATTAGACAATTTTAAATACTTTTGGAAAAGTACCGGCCGATGGCTGTTTGCCCTGCTGATTGCGGCGGCGTTGGGCTATTTGGGCTATACCATGTATAAGAGCCATAAAACCTCGCAAAGTCAGGAAGCTGCCGAAGTATTGGCGAAAATCGTCGATAAAATGCAGGCAAAAGCCTCGCAAGCCGAAGTGAATGCCGATTTGACCAACCTCCAGCAAAATTACCCGGACTCCATTGCCGCCGCGCAAGCGACGCTGATGGCGGCTGCGACCGAATATGATGCCCGCCGTTACGATGTGGCGGAAGGTCATCTGAACTGGGTGTTGAAAAACCAAAAAGCCCCGCTGGTTCAAGCATTGGCGGCGCAGCGTTTGGGTATCGTCCTGTTGCAGCAGAAAAAATACGATGCCGCGATTGCAGCCTTGAATACGAAAGTTGAAGCCGATTTCGAGCCGCTGCTTTTGGAAGCGAAAGGCGATGTTTATGCCGCGCAAAACAAAACCAAAGAAGCCGTGCAAAGCTATCAGCAGGCTTTGGAAAAGCTGCCTAAAGAAGCTATTGAACGCGAATTGCTGCAAATGAAGCTGGATTCGCAAAAATAAGGTCGTCTGAAAAATTGAAAGACGTATGCGGCTTGTCGGAATCTTTCCGGCAAGCCTTGTCTGTTTTAATTGTGTTCCACTATATTTTCAGACGACCTTTTGTTTGAAGACGTATCATGCAGGGACAAGATTCGCCGAACAGGTCGTCTGAAAAGGCAGATTATTTGGCTTTGCGTTTGAGTAGAAAATACATAGGTACGATATAAAAGAGCGTGCTGATAATTAATGAGACTATGATTTTGAGTGGTCGGTCTGTTTGATAAACGCCAAACAATAAGCCAATCCCGAAATTCACAGGGAGAAAAATGCATAGTGATGTTAAGATGATCTTTTTCATTGCGTAAAATCCATTAACTATGGCCGGATGAAACTTGCCATACCGTATTTGTAGTTGATAAGCGCAGGCAAGTTCCCCAAGTCGAAGATGGCTGTATGGGACGGAAATTCCAGCTCAAGCCATTGTTCTGTTGAATCTATTTTCAGACGACCCCTTATCCTTTTTAACCTACCGTGTTTTGAAAAACACCTGCTCGTGTTGCAGGTTCGCTTCCGAACCGACACTTGACACAGAAAGACCCTATCATGAAACCCACCATCGCCCTTGTCGGCCGCCCGAATGTCGGCAAATCCACCTTGTTCAACCGCCTGACGCGCACCAAAGACGCGCTTGTGCACGACCTGCCCGGCCTGACCCGCGACCGCCATTACGGACACGGCAAAATCGGCAGCAAACCTTATCTCGTCATCGATACCGGCGGTTTTGAGCCGGTTGTGGACAGCGGGATTTTGCACGAAATGGCGAAGCAGACCTTGCAGGCTGTCGATGAAGCCGACGCCGTCGTGTTCTTGGTGGACGGCCGCACCGGTCTGACCCCGCAAGACAAAATCATTGCCGACCGCCTGCGCCAAAGCCCGCGCCCCGTTTATCTGGCGGTAAACAAAGGCGAGGGCGGCAACAGAGCCGTGCTTGCCGCCGAGTTTTACGAGTTGGCATTGGGCGAGCCGCACGTTATTTCCGGTGCGCACGGCGACGGCGTGTATTACCTGATTGAAGAAATTTTAGAAAACTTCCCTGAGCCTGAAGCCGAAGAAGCTGATGTAAAACATCCCGTTTTTGCCGTTATCGGTCGTCCGAATGTCGGCAAATCCACGCTGGTTAACGCCATTCTCGGCGAAGAGCGCGTGATTGCCTTCGATATGGCAGGCACGACGCGCGACAGCATCCACATTGATTTTGAACGCGAAGGCAAACCGTTTACCATCATCGATACCGCAGGCGTTCGACGTCGCGGCAAAGTTGATGAAGCGGTGGAAAAGTTCTCCGTTATCAAAGCCATGCAGGCGGTTGAAGCGGCAAACGTTGCCGTTTTGGTGTTGGACGCGCAGCAGGACATCGCCGACCAAGATGCCACGATTGCCGGTTTCGCCTTGGAAGCAGGGCGTGCGCTGGTGGTTGCCGTCAATAAATGGGACGGTATCAGCGAAGAGCGGCGCGAGCAGATTAAACGCGACATTTCCCGCAAACTATATTTCCTCGATTTTGCCAAGTTCCACTTCATTTCCGCATTGAAAGAACGCGGTATCGACGGATTGTTCGACAGCATTCAGGCAGCCTACAACGCCGCCATGATTAAGATGCCAACGCCGAAAATCACCCGCGTCCTGCAAAGCGCCATCGAACGCCAACAGCCGCCGCGCGCAGGTTTGGTGCGCCCGAAAATGCGTTATGCCCACCAAGGCGGCATGAACCCGCCCGTGATTGTGGTGCACGGCAATTCGCTGCACGCGATTTCCGACAGCTATACGCGCTACCTGACCCAGACGTTCCGCAAAGCCTTCAACCTGCAAGGTACGCCGTTGCGGATTCAATACAATGTTTCGGAAAATCCGTATGAAAATGCGGAAGACAAACCGAAGAAAAAACCGCTGCGCCGCGTCAGCCTGAGCAACCGCATCGAGAAACGTGAAGGCCGCAAGGAAGAGAAAAACCGTTTTAAAAAGAAAACCAAAGTCAGTGTGAAAAAACAGTACAGCAAATAAATCTGACGGAACAAGGGGCGTGCCGCGAGGTGTGCCCCTTTTAGATTGCAGTCGGGACGAATAGGGCGGTTGGAGGTAAATCCATCTTGAAGATGGTTTGATAAGATGTTGTAACCGAAAGGTTTTATTCAGTAACAAGGTCGTCTGAAAATCCAAATCTGCCAATCTGTTCCCTATGGTAAAAATCGTTTGTATTAAAATGATTTGTATAACACGTTCGGGTAAAAAATCGTTTGAAAGCCCGTTGTTTGATAGAGGTTTGCATATTCTTACGGAAAAATAGTTGGTAATTTTTCTCGTTCGGGTCTACAATCCGACACATGTTCGTTTTCAAAACGATTTCAAAATCATAATAATGGAGCTTAGAATATGACAGCTAAAGGACAAATGTTACAAGATCCTTTTTTGAATGCGTTGCGTAAAGAGCACGTTCCGGTTTCGATTTATCTGGTCAACGGTATCAAACTGCAAGGCCAAGTCGAGTCGTTTGACCAATACGTCGTTCTGCTGCGTAATACTTCCGTTACCCAAATGGTTTATAAACACGCCATCTCAACGATCGTTCCTGCCCGTGCCGTGAGCCTGCAACACGAGAACAAACCCCAAGCCGCTGCGGCTGCTCCGGTTCAAGTTGAGACCGTGCAACAACCTGCCGAATAATGTATGTAACGCATTAATCGATTCTGATACCTTACCGCTTGGCCGGTAAGGTATTTTTATTTTCAGACGACCTCTGTACGGTTTCATCTTATGCGGCTCGAAAACATCCTCCCTTTTGCACACTCGCTTCTCAAACAAGCCTTAAAACCCGATGCCCGCGCTTTGGACGGTACGGCGGGAAACGGCAACGATACGCTGATGCTGGCGCGTTCGATCGGCAGCGGCGGGAAAGTGTGGGCGTTTGACGTTCAAGAGCAGGCATTGGCAAACACCCGAATGCGCTTGGAAGAAGCCGGCATGGCGGATAGGGTGGAACTGATATTGGACGGACATGAAAACCTTGCCTCCCATATCCGGGAACCGCTGGATGCGGCGGTATTCAATTTCGGCTGGTTGCCCGGCGGCGATAAAAGCTGTACGACAAAAGCAGCAACCAGTATCCGCGCGTTGGCATCTGCCTTGTCATTGCTGAAAACGGGCGGGCTGGCGGTTGCCGTCTTATACCCAGGACATGAGGCGGGGCAGCATGAAGCGCAGGCAATCGAAGATTGGGCGCGGCAGCTGCCGCAGGATGAATTTGCCGTTTTGCGTTATGGCTTTATCAACCGCCGCAACCGCCCGCCGTATTTGTTGGCGTTTGAAAAGTTACGTCAAGAATGAATGTTTGGGGTAGAATAGGCGCTTCTTTCAAAAACAATAACGTGCGACCGCTATGCAATATCTGTTTGTAAAATACAGCCATCAGATTTTCGTTACCATCACCATTTTGGTGTTCAATATCCGCTTCTTCCTGCTTTGGCGGCATCCCGACAAACCTTTGGCGGGATTCTGGAAAGCCCTTCCCCATCTCAACGACACCATGCTGCTCTTTACCGGCTTGTGGCTGATGAAGATTACCCACTTTTCGCCCTTCAACGCGCCCTGGCTTGGCAGCAAAATCCTGCTGCTGCTGGTTTACATCGGGCTGGGCATGGTCATGATGCGCGCCCGTCCGCGTTCGCCGAAGTTTTATACCGTTTATGTTTTGGCAATGGCCTGCGTCGGCTGCATCGTCTATCTTGCCAAAACCAAAACGCTGCCGTTTTAAAGAGGTCGTCTGAACATGCCGCAAACCCATTTTGCCGTCATCGCCTTGGGCAGCAACCTTGCCGAACCCGACCGCCAAGTCCGCGCCGCTTTATCCACGCTGGAGGCGCATTCGCAGATTCAAATCGAAAAAACTTCCTCGCTGTATGTGACCGCGCCAGTCGGCTACGACGAGCAGCCTGATTTCGTCAATGCCGTTTGTTCCGTCCGCACTTCATTAGACGGCGTTTCGCTGCTTGCCGTGTTGAACCGCATCGAATCGGATTTCGGGCGGGAACGCACGTTCCGAAACGCCCCGCGCACATTGGATCTGGACATCATCGATTTTGACGGCATTTCCAGCAACGATCCGCATCTGACCCTGCCGCATCCGCGCGCGCACGAACGCAGTTTTGTGATGAAGCCGCTGGCAGAAATCCTGCCCGATTTTGTTTTGGGCGGACACGGACGGGCGGCGGATTTGGCGGCCGCTTTGGGCGATGAAGGAATACGCCTGTTAGAAGCCGTTTGAAGCAAGACGGTGAAATAAAAACATCTGTTTGCTTCAATCGCGTGTCAAAGTTTATATTTGAAGCAACTAGGTTTAAGAGGTCGTCTGAAAAGGGAAATGGCTTGGAAGTTTCCTTTTTCAGACGACCTTTCAAGAAGGACGGCGGCAGGTTTGGGCAAACTCCGTCGGTCTGATAAAATGCCACCTTTCCAAAATATCAAAACAAAATCATCCATCAAACCATGAACTACCGTTATATTGTCGTCGAAGGCTCCATCGGCAGCGGGAAAAACGCCTTGAGCCGCCGCCTTGCAGAACATTTCAGCGCGCTGTCGCTGGCGGAAAACCCCGAACACAACCCCTTCCTCATGAAGTTTTACGCCAACGCCTCCCATCACGGCTTGGCAACCGAGCTTTTTTTCCTGATGCGCCGAGCCGAAAGCGTGGACATCATCAAAAACGAATACGCACAAGGCGGCATGGTGGTCGCCGATTTCCTGTTGGAAAAAGACCGGATTTTCACGCCGGTCGTGTTGAATGAAGACGAGCAGCAGCTCTTCGCCGATTTGAAACAAAAAATCCTGCCGCAGTATCCCGCGCCCGATTTGGTGATTTACCTGCAAACCGCCGTGGACGGCAACCGCAAACGCCTGCAAAAACGCGGCGACGGCATCATCAATCTTTTCCCCGAAGGCTATTTGGGGCGGATACACGAGGGATACAGCCAGTTTTTCCACCTTTATCAAAATTCCCCGTTGCTGACCGTCAATGCTGACGAGTTGGACTTGCAAGGCAATGACGAACATTTCCAACTGTTGCTCAATGCGCTGAACGATTTGCAGGGAACGCGCAATTATCTGAATTTGAGCGAATGCTGACGCAGTTTGCAAGATTGTGGTGAAACGCCGAAGCGGCTATGTTGGGGATTCATTTTATTTCCTTGCCCGCTACTACGTTTCCGTCTTAGGTCGTCTGAAAGGAGACATCATGACCCAATACCGATTCACTTTGCCCTCAAGCAGCGGCAACGACTTCGATTCTGCCGAACATCTGCCGCTGATTGTTTATTTCTACCCCAAAGACAGCACGCCCGGCTGCACCACCGAAGGCTTGGATTTCAACGCCCGTTTGCCGCAATTCAAAGAACTCGGCTATACCGTCGTCGGCATCTCGCGCGACGGCGTGAAATCGCATCAGAATTTCTGTGCTAAACAAGGTTTCAATTTTGAATTGTTGAGCGACAAAGACGAAACCGTGTGCAAAATGTTTGACGTGATCAAGCTGAAAAAACTGTACGGCAAAGAGTCTTTGGGTATTGAACGCAGCACATTCGTATTGGACGCAAACGGCGAAATCATCCACGAATGGCGCAAAGTCAAAGTCGCCGGACACGCGCAGGAAGTGTTGGAAACGCTGTCCCGATAAACCGTAATGCAGCAAAAGGTCGTCAATCAGGGCAGGGTTGCCTGTCCTGATTTATAGTGGATTAACTTTAAACCAGTACGGCGTTGCCTCGCCTTGGCTCAAAGAGACATTCTCTAAGGTGCTGAAGCACCAAGTGAATCGGTTTCTGTACTGTCTGTACTGTCTTGCGGTTTCATCGCTTTGTCCTGATTTAAATTTAATCCACTATACTTTATTTTTGATACGCAACTTAACGGTTGTCGTTATTCCCGCCTGCGCCGGAATAACGGAATTTGATGACTGCCGGATTTAAAGTTAAGTATGTTTGCGATACCCCATCTTCGGACTACCCGTAAAACCTCATGACCGACGAACTCATAGACAAACTGCTCGAATCGCTGTGGCTGCAAGACCGTCTCAGCCATAACACCTTGCAAGGCTACCGCCGTGATTTGGAAAAAATCGCCGCGCGTTTGGAAGCGGGCGGGCATACTTGGTTGGATGCCGAAGCCGCCGATTTGGCGGATGCCGTCTATGCGGCGGACGAAAAGCACAGCTCGCAGGCGCGCGCCCTGTCCGCCTGCAAACGCCTATACGCCTGGTTGGAAGAGACCGAGCAGCGGACGGACAACCCGACCCGTTTCCTCAAAGCCCCGAAACAGACGCAAAAGCTGCCCACCCTGATTACCGAAGCGCAAATCGAAAACCTGCTCGCCGCGCCCGATACCGACACGCCGCACGGCCTGCGCGACAAAGCCCTGCTCGAAGTCATGTACGCCACAGGTCTGCGCGTAACCGAAGCCGTCAAGCTCCAACTGGGTGACCTCGACCTCAACCGCGGCTGCATCCGCACCATAGGCAAAGGCGACAAACTGCGTATCGTGCCTATGGGCGAAGAAGCCGTTTACTGGGTTGAACGCTATTGCGCCGAATCGCGCCCGCTACTGCTCAAAAACAAAATCTGCGACGAAGTCTTCGTCAGCCAAAAACGCAGCGGCATCTCCCGCCAACTCGCGTGGATGATTGTCAAAAACTACGCCGAAACCGCCGGCATCACCTCGCTCAGCCCGCACGGCCTGCGCCACGCCTTCGCCACCCACCTCGTCAATCACGGCGTCGATTTGCGCGCTGTACAACTCATGCTCGGACACGCCAACATCAACACCACCCAAATCTACACCCACGTCGCCAACATCCGCCTGAAAAACATCGTTGACGAACATCATTCGCGGAATTAAACGATTCCATTGAAAAAGGTCGTCTGAAAACAGAAATCTCGTTTTCAGACGACCTTTTGCCTTTATCCGTCAAACCGCTGCTGCTTCAGGTTTGGCTTTGTTTTTCTTGAATTTCAACACGGCTTCTTCTTTCGCTGCATCCCAGTCTATCCGCACGAAGCCGCCGTCGGCGAGTTTGCCGAACAGGAGTTCGTCGGCGAGCGGTTTGCGGATTTTTTCCTGAATCAGGCGGTGCATCGGGCGCGCGCCCATTTGCGGGTCGAAACCTTTTTCCGCCAGATACTTGCGCAATGCCGGCGTGAATTCGGCTTCGACTTTTTTGTCGAGGAGCTGGTGTTCGAGCTGGAGCAGGAATTTGTCCACGACTTTGGCGATGACGGGTTCTGACAAGGGCGCAAACGGGATAATCGCGTCCAAGCGGTTGCGGAACTCGGGCGTGAAGAGTTTGTTGATTGCCTGCATTTCGTCGCCGCGTTCGCGCTTGGCGGTAAAGCCGAGGCTGGGGCGGCTGAGGCTTTCCGCCCCTGCGTTGGTGGTCATAATCAGGATGACGTTGCGGAAATCGGCACTCTTGCCATTGTTGTCGGTCAGTTTGCCTGCGTCCATGACTTGCAGGAGGACGTTGAAAATGTCGGGGTGGGCTTTTTCGATTTCGTCTAAGAGCAACACGCAGTGCGGGTGTTTGTTGGCGGCTTCGGTCAAAAGGCCGCCCTGGTCGAAGCCGACGTAGCCCGGCGGCGCACCGATAAGGCGCGATACGGCGTGGGGCTCCATGTATTCGGACATGTCGAAGCGTTGCAGCGGTACGCCCATCGAGTAGGCAAGCTGTTTGGCAACTTCGGTTTTGCCGACGCCGGTCGGGCCGGAGAAGAGGAAGCTGCCTATGGGTTTGTCGGGCAGGGCGAGACCGGAGCGCGACATTTTGACGGCGGCAACCAGCGCGTCGATGGCGTTTTCCTGACCGTAAACCATGTTTTTCAGATCGCGTCCGAGGAATTGCAGCACTTGTTTGTCGTCGTGCGACACGGTTTTTTCGGGAATCCGCGCGACTTTGGCGATGACGGTTTCGATTTGCGCTTTGCCGATGACTTTTTTCTGTTTGGATTTGGGCAAAATCCTTTGCGCCGCGCCTGCTTCGTCCATTACGTCGATGGCTTTGTCAGGCAGGAAACGCTCGTTGATGTAGCGGGCGGAGAGTTCGGCGGCGGCTTCGAGTGCGCCTTGCGTGTAGCGGACTTGGTGGAAACCTTCGAACATCGGTTTCAAGCCGCGCAGGATTTGCACGGTTTCGGCGACGGTGGGTTCGACCACGTCGATTTTTTGGAAGCGGCGGCTTAGGGCGTGGTCTTTGTCGAAAATGGTGCGGTATTCGTCGTAGGTAGTCGCGCCGATGCAGCGCAGCGAGCCTTTCGCCAACGCGGGTTTGAGCAGGTTGGACGCGTCCATCGTGCCGCCGCTGGTGCTGCCCGCGCCGATGATGGTATGGATTTCGTCGATAAACAAAATGGCGTGCGGGATTTTTTCGAGCTGTTTCAAGACGGATTTGACCCGCGCTTCAAAGTCGCCGCGGTATTTCGTGCCCGCCAAAAGCGAGCCCATATCCAGCGCGTACACTTCGGCATCTTTGAGCGCGTCGGGAATGTCGCCGTTGACGATTTGATGCGCCAAGCCTTCCGCCAGCGCGGTTTTGCCCACGCCTGCTTCGCCGACCAAAAGCGGATTGTTTTTGCGGCGACGGCACAGGATTTGTACCAGCCGTTCCATTTCGTGTTTTCTGCCGATTAAGGGGTCGATGCGGCCGGCTTTGACTTCGGCGTTGAGGTTGACGGTGTAGTCCGACAGCGAGCCGCTTTTCGATTCGACGGGGTCGTCTGAATCATTGTCGGGGTCGTCTGAAAAGCCTTTGTGTTCGTCGTCTTCGGTTGCGCCGTGGGCAATGCAGCGCAAAACTTCAAAACGCGTAACCGATTGCAGTTTGAGGAAATAGACGGCATGGCTGTCGGTTTCGCTCATCAGCGCCACCAAAACGTCCAAAGGCTCGACCAAGCCTTTGCCTGCGGATTGGGTATGCACCATCGCCCGCTGGATGACGCGCTGGAAGCCGAGCGTGGGCTGGGTTTCGACTGTGTCCAAAAGGTGGTCGGGAATCTGCGGGGTATTTTCGGCAACGCTGGCGGCGAGCTGTTCGGACAACACTTTCAAATCCGCGCCGCAGAGCTTGAGGACGTTGGGGACGGAGGCGTCTTCTTCGATTAACACCAAAAGCAGATGCTCGAGGCTGATGAATTCATAATGAGCCTTACGCGCTTCGCGGTAAAGCTGCTGCAAAATCTGTTCCAATTCGGGTGAAAGCATATTAAATCTCCTCGACAATACATTGCAGCGGATGCCCTTCGGCTTTTGCCCGCTGCATGACCTGCTGCTGCTTGGTTTGGGCGATGTCCCGTGTGTAAGTGCCGCACAAGCCTTTGCCTTCGTGATGAACCAACAGCATCACCGCCACCGCCTGCTCCTGTCCGAGCATGAAGATTTCGGTCAGGATTTCGACGACAAATTCCATCGTGGTGTAATCGTCGTTCAGCAAAAATACGCCGTAACGTTTCGGCGGGGCGGTTTTTTGGTCGCTTAAAAGTGTATCGGATTCGTGATGTGTGTTTGGGTTGTTCATAAATATTTTGGCTTTGTGGAAGAGGATTTGTTTTCAGACGACCTTGTGAAAGGTTTGATATCAAATGAATCTATAAATATAGTGATTATAAGGTTTATTTCGATTTCTGTTGTATTTTGGTCGGTTTCCGCCATTTTCGCACTTTTTCCCTTGTATGGCTTGACGTTTTGGCTTAACAAATGTAAAAAGACGGTTAAGCAGAAGCTGGCACTCGACCAAGTATATAAAGCTAGGGAGAAACGCTGAACGTTTAAGTTTGCTGTATGCCTTATTTTGCTGATTTTGTTAATTTTTAAGTATAGGAAGTTTCTAATGGCAACCGGTATCGTAAAATGGTTTAACGACGCTAAAGGTTTTGGTTTCATCACTCCTGACGAAGGCGGCGAAGATCTGTTCGCTCACTTCTCAGCGATCAACATGGAAGGTTTCAAAACCCTGAAAGAAGGCCAACGCGTGTCTTTCGACGTAACCACCGGCCCTAAAGGCAAACAAGCTGCTAACATTCAGGCTGCTTAATTAAACGTGCGGCTTATGCCGTAGAATAATGGCGGGATTGATTCCCCGCCATTTTTTATTGTCTATGAGAAACGGAATCCATATGGCAGAAGACAAACAAAACGCCGCCTACGAAAACGCCCTGCGGCAGTTGGACGAACTCATCGCGCATCTTCGCAGCAGCGAGGAAGTCAGCTGCGCGGTGGCGGAACAAGAAGACCTGATGCTGATACGGCTTGCCGATTTGAAAATCGATTTGAGGCCGAATGATGAAAAAGCGATAGCGGATATTGACCGGTTTTACCGCCGCCATTTGGGCGACGGTAAATGAAGACGGATAATGCACAAACGCGTGATGAAGGTCGTCTGAAATCTCTATTTCGCCCCTGCCTGTTTTTTGGGCAGTCTTATTTTTCCTTTTAGTATCAACCGTTAATCCGATATATCCACAACTGGATTCACATAAAGCAAGGATAACTATATTTTTACGGCATAGAGGCTTTGGGGTCGTCTGAAAACCTGTTTCTATCATTCGGCAAATACGTTTACTCAAACGGCTTTTTCTGCCAATAAAACTTATCCTTTTTCAGACGACCTTTAAAGACTTCATCGCCGCCCAGCTCAAATACCAATGCACCCGACAAATCCGTCCGCAACAAAGTCGCGCCGTGTGCGCGGACGCGGTTTTGGACGGCGGGAGTGGGGTGTTTGTAGGCGTTGGCGTAGCCGCTGGAAGCGACGGCGTATTTGGGGGAGACCGTGTTGAGGAAACCGCCGGATGAAGCCGTATTGCTGCCGTGGTGTCCCAATATCAAAACCTGGCTGTACAGCGAGCTGCCGTAGCGTTCTACCAGCCCCGCTTCGCCTTTGACGCCCAAATCGCCCGTAACCAGCAATGCCTGTCCGTCGGAAACGACGCGCAGGACGCAGCTTCGGTCATTGTCTTCGCCGACCGGGTTTTCAGACGACCTCAATAACTCGAAATCCACGCCGTCCCATTGCCATTGCGCTTCGGCGCAAAATTTTGCGTTCGGATAAAACTCAGGCTGTCCCGCCAGCGTTTCGCCGATTTCAATATCGGAAACGGCGTCCAAACCGCCGTCGTGGTCGCTGTCGTGATGCGACAGAATCAGCGTGTCCAAACGGCGTACGCCCATGGCGTTCAGGCTTGGCACGATGCCTGTTTGCGCCGCCTGCGCCGTACCCGTGTCAAACAGCAGGTTGCGGTCGCGCGTCTGTACCAACACCGACAAACCCTGTCCCGCATCCATCACGGTAATTCGCGCCAACCCGTCGTCCAAACGGTCGGGGCGGTAAAACACAAATCCAGCCAACACCAAACACGCCCAAGGCCGCAGACCCAGTCCTCGCGGCAACAGCCACAGCAAAGCCGCTGCAAAAGCCAAAACCAACAGCGGCACAGGCGCGGCGGCTACGGCAAATTCGGGCGACACCTCCGCCAGCCAAACCAAGCCGCGCAAAGTGTATTCCGCCAAACCTGCCGCCGCCCATTGCAAAGGCGCAAACGGCAATACCGACCCCAGCAGCGCCAACGGCGTCAGCACCCAAGAAAACCAAGGAATCATCGCCGCATTGACCAAAGGGCTGATGATGGGCAACGACGCAAAAATATAGCCCAGCAGTACCACCGACAACACCGTCGCCGCCCATTGTCCGCGTACAGCCAAACGCCAGCCGCGTTCTTTCAGACGACCTGCCGAAGCCCAAATTAAGGCGGCAACCAAGCCGAACGACAGCCAAGTGCCGACGCCCAAAACCGCCGACGGATCGAGCAGCAACACCACCGCCAAAGCCTGCCACCACGCCGTCCAGCCCGAAGACAGGCTGCCGCGCCACCAAGCCCAGGCAAACGCCGCCAACATCAAAACACTGCGCTGCGTCGGCACGGAAAAACCCGCCAGCAGCGCATAAAACAAAGCCCCTGCCGCGCCGCCCGCCAAAATCCACACGCGCGGTTTTGCCGGTATCCAAGACAGTCGTCTGAAAATCAGTTTGACCAGCCAACCCGCCAACACCGCCACCATCGTAACGTGCAGCCCCGAAATGCTGACCAAGTGCGTCAAGCCCAAAGGTCGGAACGCCTGCCACAGTTCGGGCCTCAACGCCGATTGTTCGCCTATGCTCAAAGCCCGCATCAGACCGATACCGTCCGAAAAATCCGGGCTGTCCGCCCCGACAGCCTGCCAACGGCGGCTGACCGCATCGCGCCACACCGCCAAGCCGACACCGCCGCCCTCGCGAACCAAGCTCCTGCCTTTGCCCAGCGTACCCGCACCATCCAAACCGTTTGCCAACGCCCAAGCCTCGCGGTTCAGCCCGCGCAGGTTCACTTCGCCGATAACCGGCTTGAGCCGTGCCGACACCTTCCAGCGGCTGCCCACCGCCCAATTGCGTTTCTGATAATCCGACAGCAATAAATCAAACTGCCGCCCGTCCTCCGTCCACGCCTTCGCCGCAAACTGCACCCGCCGCCCGTCGCCGCGCGGCATATCTGCGACTTCAACCGTCAACACCGACTCCGAAGACCCGTTCAGCGGCCATTGCGCCGACAAAGCCGCTTCCGTCCGAAACACGCCGTAAGCCGCGCCAAGCAGGACACACAGCATCATTCCCGCCGCTGCAAACCGCCGCGAAGCCGCCAGCAAAACCAATGCCGCCGCCAGCCACACGCCCCAATGCGGTACAAACGGCAAAGCGAACGAAGCGATGACGCCGACTGCCCAAAACGGCAATCCATAATATTTCAGCAAAACTGTTTCCCTTTTTATTATTAGCTTTGAAATCAGGTGGGGATAATAATTGAATTTCCTACAAACGTCATGAAAAAGGTCGTCTGAAAACCTGAATCTCAAGTTTTCAGACGACCTTTCGTCTTAGGGCTTCAATATTTCACATCGGCAACGCGGTTTTACAAATCCTGCAAACGCTCGACCGAAGGGGCGTAGTAATATGCGCCGGAAACGGCGGTGGAAAGATGCTTGAGCAGCAGGTCGGTTTTGCCGTCGGCATCGCCGAACATATGTAAAAGCTGTACTTCGATGTTGTGCAGGGTGTGGCAGTAGGCGGTAAACATCAGGCCGTGTTCGCCGCTGATTTTGCCGAAGGGCAGGCTGCGGCGGACGATTTTCAGACCCACGCCGTTTTCTTTTAGGTTGACGCGGCCCAAATGCGAATCGGGCAGGCGAACGTCTTTGCTGAATTCTTCGTTGGCTTCTTTGCTGCGGCTGACGCTGGCTTCTTGTTCAGCAACGGGGACGGCATCCCATTTTTTCAGGTCGTGCAGGTATTTTTGCAGTAGGACGTAGCTGCCGCCGGCATCGGGTCGGCCTTCGGGGATAATGGCGACATTGCGGACGTTTTCATCGCCTTGCGGGTTTTCGGTACCATCGACGAAGCCGTCCAGTCCGCGCTCTTCATACAGGCGTAAACCGTGTTCTTCGGTAGCAACGCTGATGCTGTCGCCGAACGCGGCCAGGACGGATTGGGCGAGTGCGAAGGCGGCGTTTTGGCGGTAGGCTTGGATATGGATGTAAATATCGTGCTGGGTCGCAGGGGCAAGACCGTTGCCCATGACGGGGAAGGGCTTGATTTCGCTGCCTTCTTCTGCGTGTCCGAACGCTTTCCATGCGTCGCTGCCGAAGGCGATGGTCATGCCTAAAATATCTTCGGGAAAGCGGGTTTTGAGGGTTGCCAAGGCTTCAAGCGAGCTTCGGCAGGCGGTTTTGATGTCGTCGTAGCGGCCGTCGCGGATGTCGGCTTCGATGAATATGCCGGCTTGGGCGTGATCGGGGATGATGGCGGTTTGCGGGCGGTTCATTGTCTTTCCTTTTCGGTTTATTGGATTTTTCAGGCGGTATTATAGCACTTAAGGTTTTCAGACGACCTCGTCTGAAAGGGCGGATATGATAGAATCCGCCGTTTGTTTTTTGATTTTCAACAGGTTCGCTTTATGTTTGGCACGATGTTTTTGATAATGATTGTATTGCTCCAGCTTTTCACGTTCGGACTGGGGCGTTCGTTGCAATGGCTGTTCGCGCCGGTGGTCGGCAAGGCAGGCAGGCGTTGGCTGATGGGGGTGTCGTATTTCGTGACCAACGGCCTGCTGGCGGGGCTTTTGTTGGAATTGGGACATTTTATGTTCCGCATCATGGCGTTTTGGATGGTGTTGCTGCTGTTTGTGATGTATGCGGCACTGGCGACGTTTGTCCTGTTCCTGCTGCTGCGCAAATTCGTGGCCAGTCGGTCGCTGTCGCGCAGCCTGCGCTTGTTTGCGCCGCTGTTCGTATTAGGTTTGGTCGGCTTGGGGATGTACAACGCCTATACGCCCGTTGTCCGTCATCAGACCGTCGTGATCGATAAGAAAATGGATAAGCCGCTGCGTATCGGCATGGCAAGCGACCTGCACTTGGGAATTTTGTTCGGCGCGCGGCAACTGGATAAGCTGGTGGACATCATGAACCGCGAAAAAGTCGATTTAATCCTATTGCCGGGCGATTTGATGGACGACAACGTCGATGCCTACCGCAAAGAGAATATGCAGCCGCATCTGGGTCGTCTGAAAGCGCCGTTGGGCGTTTACGCGACTTTGGGCAATCACGATATGTTTGGCGACAGCGCGCGCATCCGCCATGATCTTGAGGCGGCGGGCATTACCGTACTCGGCAACCAAGTGTTGCAACACGATGCTTTCCTGCTCGTCGGCCGCAACGACGATGTGGACCACGACCGTCCGTCTGTTTCTCAGTTGCTGGAAAACCACAATACCGACCAGCCCGTTTTGCTGATGGATCACCGCCCGACCGAAGTCGAGGCGCACGCCAAGCTGCCTATTGACGTTCAAGTTTCCGGTCATGTCCACAACGGTCAAATCGCGCCGGCAAACCTGATTGTGCGCACGCTTTACCGCCTTGCCTACGGCTACGAGGAAATCGGCGGAAGACATTTTTTTGTCACGTCCGGCTACGGTTTCTGGGGGATTCCGCTGCGCTTGGGTTCGCAGTCGGAAGTGTGGGTGATTGATGTGAAGGGGAAATAGCGGTATTGCAAAATGAAAAGATAAAAAATACAGGCTTGCCGTTGCGCAGCCTGTATTTTTTTATTTGTTGTGAAATGTTATGACGTGCGCGGCTTTGTTGTTTTTAGAATGTGGTTCCAATCTATTGAATCAATCGAAACAAGGAAATCAATAGAAAATTACCAAATAAAACCGTTCGAACCGGTCTTGCAATGCAAACTGTTTTTATTTATATTTACGTTTAAGAATAAAACACACTATCAATACTGAGCGAAAGAAAACACGGAGCACATCATGTTTGTTTGCATTTGCAACGCCATTACCGACCACGACATCAAAGAAACCATCGCTGCAGGCGCGAGTACCATGAGCGATTTACAGGCTCAATTGGGTGTTGCGACCTGCTGCGGCTGCTGCGGCGAGTTGGCGGCTTCCTTCCTGAATGCCAACAGTGCGCAAACGACAGTTACCGCCGGTATCAATGTGCAATCCTAATCTTGTCTAAAGCATTATCAAAGGTCGTCTGAAACCGAAATCTAAGGTTTCAGACGACCTTTGCATTGACGGCAGCCTTTATCTTACAATCCGTTTTTCGTTTACCACACCGCAAAGCATCCGCTATGAAGCTGATCCTGATGTTTCGAGAATATTGCAGTCTCTGTCACAAAATGCGTGAACAGCTCAAGCCGTATCAAGAGGCATTCGGTTTTGAGTTGGAAATCTTCGATGTCGATGAAGACCCTGTTTTAGAAGAACAATATAACGAGCTTGTCCCCGTGTTATTGGATGGGGACGAAGAAATCTGCCACTGGTTTTTGGATGAGGAAAAACTGAAGGTATGGTTGGAAGGGAAGAAACCGATCGCCCGAGCATAGTTTGTTGTTCCATCCTGATGTGCAGTGAATCCCTTATCAATAAAAAGGTCGTCTGAAAAAAACAAACGGAGTTTTTTCAGACGACCTTTTTGCCATGTCAAAAACGGATTATTCTGCCTTCAAACCTGCCACACACTGCTTGTCGCGATCTTCAAACGCTTGCGCGCCGCCAAGCAGGTCGAGCTGCTCTTGCGGGCTGAGTTTGCCCAATGAACGGATTTGATCTTCGGAGAGTTTGTCCAAAGGCTTGTCCCACATACAGGTGCAGTAATCGGTGGCGAGTTTGCTGTTGTTTGAATCCAAGCCCCTTTCTTTCAAATCGTTTTGCCATTTTTCGGCAAAGGGGATGTTTTTCACGCAAGACTCAAAGATGTTATGCTTTGCCTGCGGTTTGGACATGGCGCATTGGGAGAGCAGGGCGGTCGCGGCGAGCAGTGCCAAAATGACCCACGCCCAAATGCGGATGGTGCGGATTTTGGCTTTCGCTTTTTTACGCGCCGCGGCTTGCTCTTCGGCGGACATTTCGTTTTTCGGCTCAGTCATGCAGGCTTTCCATGCGGATCATGGTGATCGGTTTCTCCACGCAGCTTAATGCTTCGATGGCGGCAATGGCGCGCTTGATGTTTTTCTCGACCGTGCTGTGGGTCAGAATCACGATTTCGGCGGTGGTTTGGTCGATGACGCCTTTTTGGATTAAGGCTTCGATGGACACGTTTTCTTTTGCCAAAAGCGCGGCGATTTGCCCCAGCGTACCCGGTTCGTCTTTGGCTTGGACGCGCAGGTAGTAGCTGCTGGTGATTTCGTCCATAGGCAGGATGGTTTGCGCTTGGACTTGGGCGGGTTGGAACGCCAGATGCGGTACGCGGTGGTCGGTGTTGGCTTCAATCAGGCGTGCGATGTCGATGATGTCGGCGACGACGGCGGAAGCAGTCGGCAATGCGCCTGCGCCCGCGCCGTAGTATAAGGTTTCGCCAACCATATCGGCATTGACGCGCACGGCATTCATCACGCCGTTGACGTTTGCCAAGAGACGGCTTTCGGGAATCAGGGTCGGATGGACGCGCAATTCGATACCTTTGTCGGTTTTGCGGGTGATGCCCAAAAGTTTAATGCGGTAGCCGAGTTCTTCGGCGTATTTGATGTCGCGGCTGTCGAGTTTGCTGATGCCTTCGAGGTAGCAGGCGGGGAAGTTCATCGGCGTGCCGAATGCCAGCGCGCTCATGATGGTAATTTTGTGGCCCGCGTCGTTGCCTTCGATGTCGAAGGTCGGATCGGCTTCGGCGTAGCCCAACGCTTGCGCTTCTTTCAATACGTCGGCAAACGCGCTGCCTTTTTCGCGCATTTCGGAGAGGATGAAGTTGCTGGTGCCGTTGATGATGCCAGCGATGCTGCGGATGCGGTTGGCGGCGAGGCCTTCGCGCAGGGCTTTGATAATCGGGATGCCGCCCGCTACTGCCGCTTCAAATTGCACCATGACGTTTTTTTCTTCCGCCAGCGGGAAGATTTCGTTGCCGTATTCGGCGAGCAGTTTTTTGTTGGCGGTAACGATGTGTTTGCCGTTTTCAATGGCTTTTAATACTGCATCTTTGGCGATGCCGGTACCGCCGAACAATTCGACGACGACATCGACGTCTTCACGCGCGACCAGTTCGAACGGGTCTTTGACGAAGGCTGCGGACGGGCAGGTTTGGTGGGCTTTTTCTTCGCTCAAGTCGCATACGGCACTGATGCGCACTTCGCGTCCCAAACGGCGGCTGATTTCCGCCGCATTGTCCTGCAACACGGCAGCCGTACCGCCGCCGACCGTACCTAAACCTAAAAGACCGATGTTTACTGGCTTCATTGTGCCTCCTTGTGAGCCGATTCTCTTAAATCAAAAAGTAAAAACAGAAATTCAGAAAGCCCGAAACGCACCGCCGCCGCAGATTGATATAATGCTGATTTTGCAAGGGCGGAAGACGCAGGCTAAAGTCGCCCATCCTACCTGAAATTGCCTGATTTTGCACCTTTTTTACGGAACGCGGCGAAAGGGCGGCAAGCCTGTTTGCAATAGATGGATGAAGCCGAGAAGGAAACGGAAGAAAAATGCTGATAGAAGAAAACAAAACCGATGAAACCCTGAGCCTGACCGCTTATCGGGCGGGCGCAATCGAAGCGGGCGGCAAAACCTACACCGCGCCCATCATCTGGCGCAACGGCAAAATCGAAGCAATGAACGTGCAAACGCCGTCCGAACTGACTGCCGCCGACCTGTTTCAGACGACCTCCGAGTCGGACGGCTTGCCCGAAGTCATCATCATCGGCACAGGAGAGAAGCAGCAGTTCCTCCATCCCAAAATCTCCGCCGAACTTGCCGAACACGGCATCGGGTTGGAATGTATGAACACAGCCTCCGCCTGCCGAACGCTGGTGTTGCTGCAAGGTGAAGGGCGCAGCGTTTGGGCTTGGCTGTGGGTGTGAATAGATATCCGCTTCATAGACAAAGGTCGTCTGAAAATTTCAGACGACCTTTGTCTATGAAACAGCCGATACCTTATCCCAATACGACAAACCGTCCGTCAAAGACGGCAGCCAATTCGTTTTCCGAATAGATTTCGGTTTGCAGGGTGATTTTTCCTTTTTTATGGCGCTCGAACATTGTTTTGAGTTTTTGCCACTCTTCAGCCGGCGGACTGCGTGTGATGATGGTCAGATCGCCTCGGGCAGGGCGCAGGTAGCGGGTAGTGCCTTCTTGAATGACGATATTGCCATCCGATTCGGGGCAATGGAGATAGACAGTTGCCCAGCCGCCGACGGTTGCCGCCAACGCGATACTGCCGCCGAAGGCGGTATTTTTATGATTGCGGTTGGGGGCGTGGGGTGCGAAAAGTACGGTCTGATCCGCTGTGGTTTCCAAGACGCTCAGGTCGAGCAGGGCGGTCGCAGGGATGTGGGCATGTAGGAAATCTTGCAGGGTTTCGGGGTTCATGGTCGTTATCGGGACGGGTCGTCTGAAAATCAGGAGCAGGCAGCAAAGCCCCATCAATTATAGCGATAAGGCGTCGCAGAGGGCTTATTTTGATTGCTTGTGTTGTCCTGCCAGCCGCACATAATGCGCGGACGAATATTTCAAAAACTCTTTTTCCTTGTCCGTCAGCGGGCGGACTTGTTTGACGGGCGAGCCGACATAAAGATAGCCGCTTTCCAAACGTTTGCGCGGCGGCACCAAGCTGCCTGCGCCTATCATCACGTCGCTTTCGACGACGGTATCGTCCAGAATAATTGTTCCCATACCGATTAAAACGCGGTCGCCGATACGGCAGCCGTGCAGCATGACTTTGTGTCCGACGGTAACGTCTTCGCCGATGACAAGGGGCGAGCCTTCAGGCTTTTCCGCGTTTTTGTGCGAAACGTGCAAGACGCTGCCGTCCTGCACATTGCTGCGCGCGCCGATGCTGATGCTGTTCACGTCGCCGCGCAAAACGGCATACGGCCAAACGGATACGTCTTCGGCAAGCGATACTTCGCCGATGATGACCGAAGTTTCATCGATAAGACAGGACTCATGGACTTGCGGAGTATGGTCTAAGAAGGGGCGGATGGGGTTCATGCGGTTATTTCCTTTGTAAGCAGGGTTTGTTTTAAGAGGTCGTCTGAAACGGATTTTAAACTTTTCAGACGACCTTTTTAAATGTTGGGTTTTGAGCCAATCTATCCTTAACTAAAACCATCTATCAGCAGGACATTTTTCTTCATATTTGGCTAAATCACTCGATTTTATCTTGTTTAAAGACACTAATTGTCTGCATAATTTCTGAAATCTACCGAAAGATTCGCAATCTCCGGCAACAGAAGCATAAAACCATAGATACTGATCAATTTCTTCCAAGGAAGATAGTTTGCAAATATTATCTATTTGATTTTCCATGATTCCATCGGCTACTTCATATTGCTCATTATCAAATAATTTATCTAAAATTGATTCAAACTCTTCAAAATTTTTAAAAATCATCTCTATATTGTTGATTAATTGAATTATATTTCAGATTTCTTTAAAAGAATATCCTCTAAAATATTAATTATTTTTCTGCTAAAAGGATGTTCATGTGTAGCCGGTAATATAAGAGTGTAGTAATACACTTCATGAAGTATAAAAATATTCTTTCTCAAGATACTGTCTTTAGGACAGTCATCATATAGGTCTTCATATCCATCATAATATGCATAATCTGCCATTGTATTCATTCTTAATGATCGATAGTACTGGCATGCCAATGATATTTGGCCTTCTCCATGTTGATCGAGTTTATAGGCATTCTCTTCTGAGAAATTCTCCATTTCATGATCTTTAACATACCCATAAAAAAACTGCCATCAAATAGTTTGTCATTCTCATAAATAATGCAATTTGGCCATAGCTCAACTATTGCTTGATTAAAACCATTCAAAACAATATCAGGTTTTTTATTTGAAATAACAAAGTATTCCATTCCTGTTATATTCATATCAATAATCCCGTTTTAATTATTTAGCAGTTTTACCATGCTTCAACATTTGGTGCTGGGGTACAAATAATTCTGTTGGAGAGAACAGACTCAAACTAACTTTGTGAATAATGATCAAAAAATCAAGTTTGATTTATGGTCCTACTTTCAATCAATTTTTTCCATTGATATAAAAGGGACAAAAAGTATTCAAAGTCATAAATAGTTACATCCATTTCAGTAAATTCGTTAAAAATATTTATCTTATCTTTTGTTATGGAAATTGTGTGGGCATTGCCTGCTCCCTGCCAGTTTTCTATTTCATCATTTTTAATTTGATTAATGACATCAATAAATAAATTGACATTGTAATCAATACCTTGAATATCTCCTTCAAAAAAGTCTCCGATAACTTGTTCATCAGGATTAGCAGTATTTTTTACACAACAATAATTATCTTTATCTAAAAAGAACTCCATGTTTTAACTCCTTCGGCAAACACAATAGGATTCTGACTCACGAACCGCTCGATTTCAGGGTCGTAATACCGGAAACGGATGTAGTGTAACCCGCTTTCTTCGTCGTAATACTTACCTTGGAAGTGGAACGGGATGTTGACTTTGAGGTCGTCTGAAACAGGTTTCAAGTTTTTCAGACGACCTTTTCAAACCAACCCATACACATGAATTAAGATTTCAAACGGATTACGGTTTTCTCATCCTTTATTCGTTGGAAAAAACGATCATTTTCCCTTCCGGATAATCTCCTTTCCAGCCGCAAGGGAGACCGTTATGTTGGTAAACATATAAGATATCTTTCCAAATCTCCGGTATATAGTTATTGGCATAACAATTCAATAAAATCCTCATATTGTCAGGCATTGTTTCTTCCAGTAGGTTTACTACCCCCTCTATCGTGAGCTTTTTATCTGCACCATGAAAATCCTTATCTAGGGCTCCCAGGCAATTGGTATTAATTAATTTAGCACCAATCAAGTAGTGCCAATCGAAATCCTCCAAACCCGAGAATTGCTGAGTATCTATAATCTCCTCCCACTCGTCCCATTCACGACCTAACAGATATCTGGCTTCCTCCGGAGAGGCAGTAACGATAAATCTTTCACGATCGCCGTCATAAGGACGGGAAAAGAAACTGTCTGATGACAAAAAATCAACCACGGGTTGTGCTGATTCAAGTATTTGGTTCCAAGTCTTTTTCATTGTTGATTGCCTTTTGACTCAAATTTTACAAGCACCAAGTCCGGGAATATTGGTTTACGGGGCGCGGGCGAGTTGAAAAATATTCGGTTTATATTATCTATCTGTCTTCGGGCTGACAACTGTTATCCAAACAAAAAGGTCGTCTGAAAAGTGAACTGGCCCCCAAA
>NZ_KV800982.1:0-213 GCF_001810355.1 Neisseria sp. HMSC074B07
AGACACTGACGCCGTCAACGTCGCCCAGCTGAACGAACAACTCGCCGCCACTGAAAAAACCACCACCGTCGTCGCCGGTAAGAACGTTACCGTCAGCGAAAAAGTGGACGGCAACAACACCGAGTACACCGTTAACGCCGACAAGACCACCCTCAGCCAAGCGGCCAATGGTGCGGTTAAAGTCAGCGAAGGTGCGAAAGACGCCGACGGTGT
>NZ_KV800983.1:0-207 GCF_001810355.1 Neisseria sp. HMSC074B07
CCATGTCGTCGATGTAGGCGTAGGTGCAGTTCTCCGCCGCGGTCACCCGTGCGGGCAGTGTGCCGGCGATGTGGGGGCGCGGTGTGGTGCGTTCGGGGCGGAAGGTGTGTTGGGCGGGTATAGCGGTAAAGGTATGGCTGTAGGCGGTATCGCGGCTGCCGCTGTGTTCCATGCTGAGTACCAGCCAGCCGTCGGGGGCTTCGGGGA
>NZ_KV800984.1:0-335 GCF_001810355.1 Neisseria sp. HMSC074B07
GGATTGGTATCGGAATACGAATACGACCATTACACCCCGACCGGCAAGGTGTTGCGCAACTGGACTTCTTTGGGCGAGGAATGGCGCTTTACCTATCACGACGGTTATACCGAGGTGACCGACGTGTTGGGTCGTACCGAGCAATATCATTACGATTACAACAACGAGTTGACCAAGCGGGTGTTTGCCGACGGCAGCACCCATCTGATGGAACGCGACGGTTTGGGCCGTCTGCTCAGCCATACCGATGCGATGGGGCGCGTTACCCGTTATCAGTACAGCAACGAGGGACAGGTTGAGGCCATCGTCCGCCCCGACGGCGCCATCCTGCATTT
>NZ_KV800985.1:0-26701 GCF_001810355.1 Neisseria sp. HMSC074B07
ATTTGGGGGCCAGTTCAGTTTTCAGACGACCTTTACTATTTTAAATAATCAGACCAAACACGCTTTACGGAGCGGTTTGCTCCAACTCAAGCGCGGCGGCAAGCAGCGACAGGCGCGCCATTACGCCGTAAACGTAGAGGCGGTTGTGTTCGTTGTCCACGTCGCAATCTTTTTCAGAGCGCGGCATGCCGAGCGAGTCCCATTGTTCGAATACGCGTTTACAGGCTTCGGGGGCTTCTTGGGAGTTGTCGCCGCTGCCGGTGGGGATGCTATTGGACAGCGGGACGAATACCATGCCGCCGGCGTTGAGGTTTTCGTCCGCGCCGCGTCCTTCGTGTACGCGGAAGAAGCCGCCGATAACGAAACGGTCCATCATATAAACGACGGGTTCGCACACGGCGCCGTTCATGGTTTCATAGGTATAAATGCCTTCTTGGACAATCACTTCGCTGACTTCCAAGCCTTCTTTCACCTTCGCCATTTTGTTGCGGTTTTTGCGGTTCAACCCGCGCACTTCGTCGGCGGATTTGATGCTCATCACGCCCATGCCGTAAGTACCTGCGTCGGCTTTGACGATAACGAAAGGCTGGTCGGCAATGCCCAATTCGTCGTATTTGGCTTGAATTTTCGCCAGCACGCGTTCTACCGCTTCCGCCAACGCGTCTTCACCTTCGCGCTCTTGGAAGTCCAAACCGCCGATTTTTTCGAAATACGGGTTAATCTGCCATTCGTCGATGTCAATCAGCTTGGCAAATTCGGCGGCGACTTGGTTGTATGCGCTGAAATGTTCTGTTTTGCGGCGCGTCGTCCAACCGCCGTGCAGCGGAGGCAATACGGTTTGGCTGATGTCTTTGAGAATATCGGGAACGCCCGCGGACAAGTCGTTGTTCAACAAGACGACGCAAGGCGAGAAGCCGTCGGCAAGATGGACGCGCTCGCGGGTACGCAATAAAGGTTCCAGCAGGATTTTGTCGCCTAACGCGGTTTCAAACTCGGTCGGTTCGGTAACTTCCGGATTCAGGCTGCCCAAACGGACTTCATACCCTGCCGAGCGCAAAATCTCGCTGAGTGCGTAAACGTTTTGCAGGTAAAACGTGTTGCGGGTATGGTTTTCGGGAATAATCAATACGGATTTTGCCGTTTCGCAAGCACGCTGAACCGCATCTTGCGCCGCGACTGCCGCCAGCGGGATGAAATTCGGATTCAGGTTGTTGAAACCGCCGGGGAACAAGTTCATATCAATAGACGAAATTTTGTAACCGGCATTGCGGATGTCGACCGAACCGTAAAACGGCGGGCGGTGCGCGTTCCATTGCGAACGGAACCATGCTTCGATTTTAGCGTGGTTGCACAAGATTTTCGCTTCAAACGCCTGAAGTTGCGACAGATGTTCGGCAGCCATAACCGGTAATTTCATTCTCTATACCTCTGTTGTCGGATGTGGGATACGGATGGAAATGATAGTGCTTTTTTAGGCGGTACGACAAGCATTGTTTCAAATAAAATACCTCTTTTTGTCAACAATTCTACAATTTGTCTAATTTTTGAAAGTTATTTTTAGATTTTTATGTGAAAAAGTAGAAATTAGACAAATTTCTATTGCGCTACCCCTGCAAAAAGCCTAAAATCCGCCCATCAAAACAAACCATCTACTCCTATTATTAATAAGCAAAGATAACCCATCATGAGCGCACAAACCCTATACGACAAACTCTGGAACAGCCACGTCGTCCGCGAAGAAGAAGACGGCACTGTCCTGCTCTACATCGACCGCCATTTAGTGCACGAAGTCACCAGCCCGCAAGCGTTTGAAGGCCTGAAAATGGCGGGACGCAAGCTGTGGCGTATCGACAGCGTCGTCTCCACCGCCGACCACAACACCCCGACCGGCGATTGGGACAAAGGCATCCAAGACCCGATTTCCAAGCTTCAAGTCGATACTTTGGACAAAAATATCAAAGAGTTCGGCGCACTCGCCTACTTCCCGTTCATGGATAAAGGTCAAGGCATCGTTCATGTTATGGGGCCGGAACAAGGCGCAACCCTGCCCGGCATGACCGTCGTCTGCGGCGACTCGCACACCTCTACCCACGGCGCGTTCGGCGCGCTGGCACACGGTATCGGCACTTCCGAAGTCGAACATACTATGGCAACCCAGTGTATTACCGCGAAAAAATCCAAATCCATGCTGATTGCCGTTGAAGGTCGTCTGAAACCGGGCGTTACCGCCAAAGACGTCGCCCTCTATATCATCGGACAAATCGGTACGGCAGGCGGTACGGGCTATGCCATCGAATTCGGCGGCGAAGCCATCCGCAGCCTTTCGATGGAAGGCCGCATGACCCTGTGCAACATGGCGATCGAAGCAGGAGCGCGCTCCGGCATGGTTGCCGTCGATCAAACCACCATCGACTATGTTAAAGACAAACCCTTCGCTCCTAAAGGCGAAGCATGGGACAAAGCCGTCGAATACTGGCGCACGCTGGTTTCCGACGAAGGCGCAGTATTCGACAAAGAATACCGTTTCAAAGCCGAAGACATCGAACCACAAGTAACATGGGGCACATCGCCTGAAATGGTTTTGGACATCAGCGGCAAAGTACCGAATCCTGCCGAAGAAACCGATCCCGTCAAACGCAGCGGCATGGAACGCGCCCTCGAATACATGGGCTTGGAAGCCGGCACACCGCTGAACGAAATCCCCGTCGACATCGTATTCATCGGCTCCTGCACCAACAGCCGCATCGAAGACTTGCGCGAAGCCGCCGCCGTCGCCAAAGGCCGTAAAAAAGCCGACAACGTACAGCGCGTGTTAATCGTTCCCGGCTCCGGCTTGGTTAAACGGCAGGCGGAACAGGAAGGTTTGGACAAAATCTTCATCGACGCCGGTTTCGAATGGCGCGAACCAGGCTGCTCAATGTGCCTCGCCATGAACGCCGACCGCCTCACTCCGGGTCAACGCTGCGCCTCCACTTCCAACCGCAACTTCGAAGGCCGCCAAGGCAACGGCGGGCGCACGCACTTGGTCAGCCCCGCTATGGCTGCTGCCGCGGCGGTCAACGGACGCTTTACCGACATCCGTACCATGGCATAATCTTTCAGACGACCTTGCATAACCACCAAAGGCCGGCTGTAACCACTATCTCCGCGCAAAGGAGATTCTCCAACTCTTAAATCAAGGAATCCAATGATGAACAAACTGTTGATAACCACCCTTGCTGCCCTTACCCTGGCTGCCTGCTCCAGCACTTGGTCCGGAGCGAAAGATGACGCCAGCCGCAACTGGGATAAAACAGAAAACGCTGCCGAGCGCGGCTGGGACAAAACCAAAGCTGCCGTGAAAAAAGGCGGTAACGCTGTTGGCCGCGGCATGACCCATGTCGGCGAAAAAATTGAAGAAGCTACTGAATAAACTGCTATCTTTACACAAGGCTGCCTAAAATATATTTTCAGGCAGCCTACTACGCAAACAATAAGAGTTATAAAAACCTTTACTCAAACCACCGTTTATATTCATGTAACTCCGCATTTTTTCATTTATACCAACTATTGCCTTTTGTGAAGATGCCGAATATTATTAGTAATACAGTAACACAGACTGTACTTTTCAAACTATTAGGAGCTTCAAATGAAAAAATTCGCCCTCATTGCTTTGACCGCTATGACCTTGCTGTCTGCCTGCAATACCATTTCCGGCATGGGCAAAGATGTCAGCGCCGCCGGTAACGCAGTCAGCGGTTCCGCTGAGTCTGTAAAAAATTACTAATCCAAAATCCAATTTCACGCAGGAATCCATACATGAAGAAATTTGCCTTGATCGCTCTGACCGCGATGACCTTGCTCTCTGCCTGCAACACTATTTCAGGCGTAGCTAAAGACGTCAGCGCCGCCGGTACTGCTGTCAGCAATACCGCTGAAAATGTCAAAACCTACTGACTAAACAAAATTTAAACGTAAATGCCCCGGAAATCGGGGCATTTTATAATCCTCGACAAACGAAAAAGTACAGAACATGAAAGCCTTTACCAAAATCACCGCCATCGTCGCCCCGCTCGACCGCAGCAACGTCGATACCGACGCCATCATCCCCAAACAATTTTTAAAATCCATCAAACGAAGCGGCTTCGGTCCCAATGCCTTTGACGAATGGCGTTACCTCGACCACGGTGAACCGGGCATGGACAACAGCAAACGCCCGCTGAACCCCGATTTCTCGCTGAACCAGCCGCGTTACCAAGGCGCGCAAATCCTGTTGACGCGCAAAAACTTCGGCTGCGGCTCCTCGCGCGAACACGCCCCTTGGGCATTGGACGACTACGGTTTCCGCGCCGTCATCGCCCCCAGCTTCGCCGACATCTTCTTCAACAACTGCTACAAAAACGGTCTCCTGCCCATTGTGTTGACTGAAGAACAAGTTGACCAGCTTTTCAAAGAAGTCGAAGCCAACGAAGGCTATCAGCTCTCCATCGACCTTGCCGAACAAACCCTGACCACACCTAGCGGCGAGACGTTCAAATTCGACATTACCGAACACCGCAAACACTGCCTCTTAAACGGTTTGGACGAAATCGGCTTGACCCTGCAACATGCCGACGAAATCCGCGATTTCGAAGAAAAACGCCGCCAAAGCCAGCCTTGGCTGTTTAACGGTTGATAAACGATGAGGTCGTCTGAAAACGAGTGTAGCGAATTTTCAGACGACCTCTTTTATTAACACACAATCAGATCGTTACTCTTTACCATCATATTTGAAAAACATACCCAACAATTTCACACACACAACACCATGAAAAAAATTATCCTGCTCCCTATACTTTTTATCAGCCTCGCCACACATGCGGAATTCTCAGAAATTCAAGATCCTGACGGATACAGTAACTTACGCGAACAACCGAACACCCAAAGCCGAATCCTGACCAAAATTCCAAACGGCACTCATGTTTATACCCCCGAGATGGAGGGAAAGCTTCATTTAGAACACGGTTGGCAGATGACCTACGATTTGCGCGGCAAAAAAAGCCTGGATGGCTGGGTGCATACTTCGCGACTGATTCCGTTGTCGCGTTATGAAAGCATCCCCGTTACGGCTACTGCCGACGGTTTTACCTGTCAAAAAAACGGCATGGGCGTGCGCATTAAATCGGAACGTTTCAACTATAAGAAAGAAAAACATCTGTTTACACACGATCAATACGGACTCTCCCATTATCGCGGAAAAGAAATGTTCGGCACTGACGGTACAATTCCATTCAGCCACTATCGTGAAATTGCCTTTTTCCGCAACGGTAAAACACAAATCGCCCCCCGAGCCCAATATGACCACCTGTTCGACCCATATTTTGAAAAGGCAGGCGATAATACGCAACTGAGCCACTGTTACTACCGCGCTAAAGACGACACCCTTTTCTTAACGACCGTCATCGGAGATGGTGCCGCCTATACCGAAGTCTTATTTGTCTTCCGGCAAGGCATCTTGAAGAACGTATTGGCTTCGCTACACCCTGAGGTTTAATTTTCAGACGGCCTTTTTATCTCTTTCTGCAAAACATGATTACCGACACCATCACCAACGCCGCCCGCTACGCCGCGCTGCACCCCGACTTTGCCGAAGCCTTCCGCCTGCTGCAAAGCCTGGATTTGGCCGCCCTGCCCGACGGCCAAGTGCCGTGTGCAAATCCCAATATCCGCCTCTTTGTCGGCAGCGAACCGATGAGGAGCAAAGCCGAAGCCAAGCCCGAAGCGCATTTGAAACACATCGACATCCAAGTCCCCATCAGCGGGGAAGAAACCTACGGCTGGATAGACAGGGGTCGTCTGAAAAACGGTTTGGGCTACGACGAAAAGCGCGACATCGAATTTTTCGACTGCGAACCGGAAACCTGGCTCACGCTCCAACCGGGCGAGTTCGCCCTCTTCTTTCCCAACGACGCGCACGCCCCACTGGTGGGCGAAGAAAAGTCCATACGCAAAGCCGTCTTTAAAATCCGTATCGAAGCAGAACGCTACTGATTTCCTTCGCCTTCGCAAATACTGTAAAACTCGGCTACATCGCCCATCGCGTTCCCGACGAATCCGCCTGCATGATTTCCACGCAGCTTTCTCGATGCCGCAATGGTACAATCAGCCTCGTTCAAACAAACCGACCTGCAAACAGACACAAAAGGTCGTCTGAAAACACCATCCTTACAAATGGAAAACGCTTCGCCGTTTTCAGACGACCTCCCCTTTTCCAAACCCTCATAAGGATTTTGCCATGACCAAACATATCGCCATCCTCCGAGGCGACGGCATCGGCCCCGAAATCGTCGCCGAAACCGTCCGCGTACTCGACAAACTCATCGCCCAAGGCTTGGACGCCGGCTACGAATACGCCCCATTGGGCGGCGAAGCCTACGACGAATACGGCCATCCCTATCCCGAATTCACGCAAAACCTCTGCCGCAAAGCCGATGCCGTCCTGCTCGGCGCGGTCGGCAGCCCGCAATACGACAATCTCGACCGCCCGCTGCGTCCTGAGCGCGGACTATTGGCAATCCGCAAAGACCTGAACCTGTTTGCCAACCTGCGCCCCGCCATCCTCTACCCCGAGCTTGCCAACGCCTCCACGCTCAAACCCGAAATCGTCGCAGGCCTCGACATCCTCATCGTGCGCGAACTCACCGGCGACATCTACTTCGGCGAACCGCGCGGCATCCGCGTTTTGGAAAACGGCGAACGCGAAGGCTACAACACCATGAAATACAGCGAAAGCGAAATCCGCCGAATCGCCCACGTCGCCTTCCAATCCGCCCAAAAACGCAGCAAAAAAGTCTGCTCCGTCGGCAAAGCCAACGTCTTGGAAACCACCGAACTCTGGCGCGAAATCTTTGAAGAAATCGGCAAACAATACCCTGACGTCGAACTCTCCCACATGTATGTGGACAACGCCGCCATGCAGCTCGTGCGCGCGCCCAAACAATTCGACGTCATCGCCACCGGCAACATCTTCGGCGACATCCTCTCCGACGAAGCCTCCATGCTGACCGGATCCATCGGTATGCTGCCCTCCGCCTCGCTGGACGAAAACGGCAAAGGCCTGTACGAACCGTCACACGGCTCTGCTCCCGACATCGCCGGACAAAACAAAGCCAACCCACTTGCCACCATCCTCTCGCTCGCCATGCTGCTGCGTTACAGCCTGAACGACGAAGCCCGCGCGCAACAAGTCGAAAGCGCCGTCCAAAAAGTGCTGCAACAAGGCTTGCGCACCGGCGATATTTACGAAGAAGGCACAAAACTCGTTTCCTGCTCCGAAATGGGAGATGCGGTACTCGCCGCCTTGTAAAAGGTCGTCTGAAAACCAAAAGCGCGGATAACTCCGCGCTTTTTTCATTAGAGCTGTCGACATTTAATTTTCCCGGTGGATTTTTGTTCACAAAGCGGAAGATTCAAGATGGAAACCGCAACAAGGTTGGACACCTTGTGAGGATTTCCAACATGGAAGATGCCGCTTTAGGAATAAAAAGACACGGAAACTATTGAATGTCGACAGCCCCTAGTATTGCTCTTCTCAGTTTTCAGACGACCCCATCATCAAATCCAAGTAAATCCACCGTTCACCTTTAAGAAATGATATGCATTCTTTCCTATGTTAAGATAAACGTCTTTATAACCTCATACAAAGGACGACCATCATGAAAAAAATCATCTTCGCCGCACTCGCAGCAGCAGCCATCGGTACTGCCTCAGCCGCCACCTACAAAGTGGACGAACACCACGCCAACGCCCGTTTCGCCATCGACCACTTCAACACCAGCACCAACGTCGGTGGTTTCTACGGTCTGACCGGTTCCGTTGAGTTCGACCAAGCAAAACGCGACGGTAAAATCGACATCACCATTCCCATTGCCAACCTGCAAAGCGGTTCGCAACACTTCACCGACCACCTGAAATCCGCCGACATCTTTGACGCCGCCAAATACCCGAACATCCGCTTTGTTTCCACCAAATTCAACTTCAACGGCAAAAAACTGCTCTCCGTTGACGGCAATCTGACCATGCACGGCAAAACCGCCCCCGTCAAACTCAAAGCCGAAAAATTCAACTGCTACCAAAGCCCGATGGCGAAAACCGAAGTCTGCGGCGGCGACTTCAGCACCACCATCGACCGCACCAAATGGGGCGTGAACTATCTGGTTGATGCAGGCATGACCAAAACCGTCCGCATCGACATTCAACTCGAAGCTGCCAAACAATAAGCCGCGGCGCAACACAAAAGGTCGTCTGAAACGAAGCTTGCTGTATCCGTTTTCAGACGACCTTAAAATATTTCACAACGCCTTTTAGAGATTTCACATAAAATCCGCGATAATAACGTTTAATTTTCACACTACGAGAAACATTCAAATGAACAAAATCCTCAAACTCACTTTCGCCGCCCTTGCCCTTGCCGCAGCCTTCAACGCCCAAGCCGAGACACACGCCGTCATCGAAACCAATATGGGCAACATCAGCCTGTCGCTCGACGAAACCAAAGCACCGAAAACCGTCGCCAACTTCGTCAACTACGCCCGCAAAGGCTTTTACGACAACACCGTCTTCCACCGCGTTATCGACGGCTTCATGATTCAAGGTGGCGGCTTTACCCCTGATCTTGCCCAAAAAGCCACCGACAAAGCCATCAACAACGAAGCGGACAACGGCTTGAAAAACACCGTCGGCACCATCGCCATGGCGCGTACCGGCGATCCTAATTCCGCCACCAGCCAGTTCTTCATCAACACTGCCGACAACGCATTCCTCGACTTCAAAAACAAAACCCCGCAAGGCTACGGCTATGCCGTCTTCGGCAAAGTGACTTCGGGCATGGATGTCGTGCAGCAAATCAGCAAAACCCCGACTGCAACACGCGGCTTCCATCAAAACGTCCCCGTCAAACCGGTCATCATCAAGCGTGTAACCATCGGCAAATAAATCGTAAACCGACTTCTTCGACAGAATACGGTTTCAATCCAAACCCAATAGAAAAGGTCGTCTGAAAATCAAATTTCAGACGACCTTTTTGTCTAGCTTGAAACTTAATGCTCCAACCCCTCGGTATCGATTTTGACGACTTTATCGGTTTTATCCTCCGGCAAAAGCAGGTTCAGGATAACTGCCGTGATGCCGCCGGCGGAAATGGAGTTTTGGAACAAAACGGGCAGGTTCTTAAACACTTCCTGCTCAAACGCCACACCCAAGCCCAAACCGACCGACGTTGCCGCAATCACCGCCTCGCGCCTGCGGATACCGTGGCTGACCAAAATCCGCACGCCCGCAATCGCAATCAAGCCAAACATCAAAACCATCGCACCGCCAAGAACCGGACTCGGAATCGTCGTAAACGCGCGTCCGACGACGGGGAATAAACCCAACAGCACCAAAATCACGGCAATATATTTGCCCACATGACGAGAAGCCACGCCGGTCATCTGAATCACGCCGTTGTTTTGCGCAAAAGTCGTCAACGGCAGCGAACCCAAAGCAGTGGCGATGACAGATACCAAGCCGTCCGCCAACACGCCGCCGCGCAGGCGTTTGGTGTATTCCTCGCCTTCAATCGGCTGGTCGGACACCATTGCCGTCGCGGTCAAATCGCCGACCGCCTCAAACACGCTCAACAGGAAAATCGCACCCGCCACAATAAATGCGTGCCAGTCAAAAGCAAAACCATATTTAAACGGTACGGGCAGCGTAACCAACGGCAGGTTTTGCAGCGCGGAAAAATCCACCTTGCCCAAAAACAGCGCGACGATGTAGCCGACAATCAACCCGACTGCGATGCCGCTCATACGCAGCAGCGGATTTTTCATGCAGTTGAATATCAACACAATCAGCAACACCAGCGACGCCAGCCCCAAGTTTTCCATCGAGCCGAACGTGCCGTCCGCCTTCGCGTCGAAGCCGCCGCCGAAATCGGTAATGCCGACGTGTACCAAACTCAGACCAATCAGCATCACGACCACGCCGCTGACCGTTGGTGTAATCACTTTTTTCAAATACGGCAAAAGCCATGCCGAGAAACACACCAAAAACGCGCCGACAAACGATACGCCCAACAGCGTCGAAATCATCACATCCTCAGTCAAACCGCCCTCTTTCATCCCCGCGCCCAGCACAATCATGACGGTAACGAACGAGAAATTCACAGACTGGATAGACAGCATCCCCGAACCGACCGGCCCGAAGCGGTTGACCTGCAAATAAGTGCCGACACCCGACGCAACCATCGCCATCGACACGAGATACGCCGTCATCTCAACCGGCAATTCCAGCGCGCGGCCCACAATCAGCGCAGGCGTAATCATCGGCACAAAAATCGCCAGAAGATGCGTTATCGCGCTTAATAAGGCATTTCCGAATGGCGGCTTGTCTTCCAAACCGTACACCAAATCAGGCGAATCCGCCTGTTTTTTCATTGTTCCAGCCATTGCAGTCTTCCTGTCCGCCATGAAGCGTTAAAAATTTTTAAGAAACGAAATTGTAGCGAATCAAAGATTCCTTATCAATTCAAATACTCCAGCGCAAAAACATCTTCAGTTGCCCAAACTCAAATTTCTTTGAATTTCCGCTCCAAGCAATCCCTCATTTTCAGGCAGCCTTCATACGCTTAACACATTTTAATTCTTGACAGCACTTCCACCGCCAAAAACCAATAATTTTATGATTATAAAAAATATTATTTATTAAGATATGATAGCCCTTAAGCCTGTAAACCAGCCGTCCGGCCGATATGTTTCACACAAACAACAAAGTAAGCTACAATCCGAAGCATAATCGACCTCACACAATGAATAAAAAGGTTTCCGTATGTTACAAGGTAGCTTGGTTGCCCTGATTACACCCATGAATCAAGACGGCAGCATCCATTACGAACAACTCCGCGATTTGATCGATTGGCACATCGAAAGCGGTACCGACGGCATCGTCGCCGTCGGTACGACAGGCGAATCCGCCACCCTCTCCGTCGAAGAACATTTAAGCGTAATTGAAGAAACGGTCAAACACGTCAACAAGCGCGTTCCCGTTATCGCCGGCACCGGCGCCAACAACACCCTAGAAGCCATCGCGCTCTCCCGCGCCGCCGAAAAAGCCGGCGCAGACTACACCCTTTCCGTCGTCCCCTATTACAACAAGCCCTCCCAAGAAGGCATTTACCAACATTTCAAAACCATCGCCGAAGCCACTTCGATTCCGATGATTATCTACAACGTACCCGGTCGCACCGTCGTCAGCATGACCAACGACACCATCCTGCGCCTTGCCAAAATCCCGAATATCGTCGGCGTCAAAGAAGCCAGCGGCAATATCGGCAACAATCTCGAACTGATCAAACACGCGCCCGAAGGCTTCACCATCCTTTCCGGTGACGACCCAACCGGTCTGCCCTTCATGCTCTGCGGCGGACACGGCGTCATCACTGTTGCCGCCAATGTCGCCCCCAAACTCTTCGCCGACATGTGCCGCGCCGCCCTTGCAGGAGATATTGCGACCGCTCGTCAATTAAATGACCGCCTGATTCCGATTTATAACACTATGTTCTGCGAACCAAGCCCTGCCGCGCCCAAATGGGGCGTATCCGCGTTGGGCAAATGCGAACCTTATGTCCGCCTGCCGCTCGTTTCCCTGACCGAAGCCGGACAGGCAAAAGTCCGCGCCGCATTGCAAGAATCCGGACAACTCACCGCATAAACCGCAAAGGTCGTCTGAAAACCGTTTCCAAGTTTTCAGACGACCTGCCGTTAACCCATCACATCCCACAGGAAACCAATATGACCTATATGAAACCTGTCGTCGTAGCAATCGCCCTGATCAGCATGACCGCTTGTTCGGGCAACAAAAAAGACCTGCCCAAGCTGGATTACCAAACCCAGACCCGCAAAATCGTCAAATTAGAAGTACCGCCTGATTTGAACAATCCCGATCAAGGCAACCTCTATCAAGTACCCGCCGGCAGCGGTGCCGTCCGTGCCAGCGATTTGAGCCGCCGCACATCGGCAACCCAACAAGCCGCCAATTCTGAAGTCCTCAAATCCGTCAAAGGCGTCCGTTTGGAGCGTGACGGCAACCAACGCTGGGTTGAAGTCCAAGGCAAATCCCCTGCCGAAATTTGGCCTCTGTTGAAAGCATTCTGGCAAGAAAACGGCTTCGACATCAAATCCGAAGAACCCGGCATCGGTCAAATGGAAACCGAATGGGCCGAAAACCGCGCCAAAATCCCGCAAGACGGTCTGCGCCGCCTCCTGGACAAAGTCGGTATGGGCGGTGTCTATTCCACCAGCGAGCGCGATAAATTCATCATCCGCATCGAACAAGGCAGAAACGGTACAACCGACATCTTCTTTGCCCACAAAGGCATGAAAGAAGTTTACGCCGACAAGAAAAAAGACACGACCATGTGGCAGCCTGCCGCCAACGACCCAAATCTTGAAGCCGCCTTCCTCGCACGCTTCATGCAATACTTGGGCGTTGACCAGCAACAAGCTGAAAACGCGCTGACCCAAAGCGTTGCCAAACGCAGCGGCAACGATTTGGCTCGAATCGACGGCAACACCCTGCTCGTCTCCGGCGACTACGGCCGCAACTGGCGCCGCACCGCGCTCGCCCTCGACCGCATCGGCTTGAATGTCTTGGGTCAAAACATCGAACGCCACGCCTTCTTGGTTCAACAGGCGCCTAACGAAAGCGACGCCGTTTCCACGAAAAAACCGGGCTTCTTCGGCCGTATGCTGGGCAAAGGCAAAAAAGTCGAGAAACCTGCCGCCTACCCCGAGATCATCGTATTCGTCGAGCCTGTCAACGGCGGTTCGCGCATCAGCCTCTTGAACAAAGACGGCAGCGCATACAAAGGCAGCGATGCCTCTACGCTCCTCAGCCGCCTGCATACAGAACTGCGTTAAGCAATCCGATGTCACAACAGGTCGTCTGAATTTGAATCTAAACTGCGCCTCAAATCTCGGACGCCCGTAAAAGCCTATTCAGGCGCTCCCTATTAAGCCGGGTTCTGTATAAACAGGACTCGGCTTTTTCCATCTCAAATTGCAACGCTCCCGTTTGCAGCAATCCATACAACCATCCGCCTGCTTCATCCGCCTTTAAGCAGTATCATGCTGATCGGGATATCACGCTACTCGTTGCTTCAACGGCAACCTGCCCTTCCCTATCTGGCGGGGTATTTAGCATGTTCTGATTATGAGAAGAGGTCGTCTGAAACCAAATTTTCAGTTTCAGACGACCTTTTACCGTATCAGCAACCTTGTCCCTTCCCCCGTCCTGCGGGGGAAGGTTAGGATGGGGGTGGCTTCGCGGCTTTAGGCAAAATCAAATTGGTGCAGCCCGTAAAGCCACCCTCTCCCCAACCCTCTCCCGCCGGACGGAAGAGGGGGCAGGTTGCGCGTCGTGGCATAGATTTCTGTCTGGCTACCGTCATTCCCGCCCCCGCCTACGCATAGTGGATTTAATTTAAATCAGGACAAGGCGACGAAGCCGCAGAGTACAGACAGTACAGAACCGATTCACTTTGGTGCTTCAGCACCTTAGAGGAATCGTTCTCTTTGAACTAAGGCGAGGTAACGCCGTCGGTTTAAATTTAATCCACTATAAAAATGCACCCTGACGGCTGGAGGGTACAGCCTTCAGGGTGCCATTCAAACTGTTTTCATCTGTTTAAAACGTAGTGGTCGTCTGAAAATCGGATTGACTGTTCGGCGCATTGTATTAAGGGTTCGGCAAACTCTTCTCCAACCTTCCAAAGTCTCTCCGCCGATTTAATGAATGACGGTTTTCAGACGACCTTTGAGGTCGTCTGAAAACCGTACAATCCTTACAGCAACACTTTCTCCACGCCGCCGTTGTTGGCTTTTTTTACAAACTCGTCCAGCCAGTTTTCGCCGAGGATGTGTTTCGCCATTTCGATAACGATATAGTCGGCGGGCATGTCGTTGTCGTCGGCGTAGCGGCTCAGACCTTGCAGGCAGGCGGGGCAGGTGGTGAGCATTTTAACGGGTTCGCCCTGCGGCAGCTCTTTGAGGTTTTTCTCGATTTCTTCCTGTTTGCGGAATTTGACTTGGGTGGCGATGTCGGGGCGTTTGACGGCGAACATGCCGGATTCGCCGCAGCAGCGGTCGCTTAAGACGACTTTCTGCCCCATGAGGCTGCTTGCCATTTGGGTGGCGTTCATGGTTTTGATGGGCGTGTGGCAGGGGTCGTGATAGAGGTATTGCTGACCTTGTACGCCGTTCAGTTGCACGCCTTTTTCGAGCAGGTATTCGTGGATGTCGATGATGCGGCAGCCGGGGAAGATTTCTTCGAAGCGGTATTTTTCGAGCTGGTCGTAGCAGGTGCCGCAACTGACGACGACGGTTTTGATGTCGAGGTAGTTGAGGGTGTTCGCCATGCGGTGGAAGGCGACGCGGTTGTTGGTACTCATCTGCTCGGCTTTTGCCTTGTTGCCGCCCGCGTCCTGCGGATAGCCGCAACACATATAGCCGGGCGGCAGGACGGTTTGTACACCGACGTGCCAGAGCATGGCTTGAACGGCGAGTCCGATTTGGCTGAACAGGCGTTCGGAACCGCAGCCGGGGAAGTAGAACACGGCTTCGGCATCTTCCGGCGCGGCGGGATTGCGGATGATGGGGATGCTTTTATCGTCTTCTATGCCGAGCATGGAGCGCGGTGTTTTGGCGGGCACGCTTTTGGGCAAAGGACGGTTGATGAAGTGGATGATTTGTTCTTTGACCGGAGCGGTGCCGACGGTGGCTTTGGGTTCGGCTTTTTGTTTTTTGGTACCGACGGGCAGGAGTTTGCCGATTTTGTAGGCGAAATTCTGCGCGGGGAAACCGGTCTGTATCATGGCAGCGCGCAGGGCTTTGATGGTTTTAGGACCGGTGGCGTTCAAAAATGCCATGCCCATCGATGCGGCGGGGGCGAAGCGTTTGTGGCCGGAGTCGGCAAGGTAGTTGCGGATGGCTACGGTAACGTCGCCGAAGTCGATGTTGACGGGACAGGGTTTGACGCAGCGGTGGCACACGGTGCAGTGGTCGCCGATGTCCATGAGTTCTTCGAAGTGTTTGATGGAAACGCCGCGGCGGGTTTGCTCTTCGTATAAAAACGCTTCGGTCAACAGCCCCACGCCGAGGATTTTGTTGCGCGGGCTGTACAGCAGGTTGGCACGCGGGACGTGGGTGGAGCAGACGGGTTTGCATTTGCCGCAGCGCAGGCAGTCTTTGACGGAATCGGCGATGGTGCCGAGGTCTGATTTTTCCATAATCAGCGATTCCGCACCCAACAGCTCGAAGGACGGCGTGTAGGCGTTGCGTAAGTCCGAGCCTTTCATCAGTTTGTGACGGTTGAAGGTGTGTTTGGGGTCGACTTGGTTTTTGTAGTCCCAAAACGGTTGCAAATCTTCATCGGTTAGGAATTCGAGCTTGGTGATGCCGATGCCGTGTTCGCCCGAAATCACGCCGCCGAGCGAGCGGGCGAGCTTCATGATGCGTTCGACCGAGCGGTAGGCGGTTTGAAGCATTTGGGCGTCGTCAGAATTGACGGGGATGTTGGTGTGGACGTTGCCGTCGCCCGCGTGCATGTGCAGGGCGACGAAGACTCTGCCGCGCACGGTTTTGGCGTGGATTTTGCCCAAGCCTTCGATGATTTTGGTGTCGGTTTTACCGCTGAAGATTTCGGCGAGCGGTTTCATTACGTCGTCTTTGACGGACACGCGCAGGCGGAAATCGCGGAAGGCGGTGAAACAGCTCTCGTCGTCTTTGGCTTCGGGCGCGGCATGGACGGCTGCGCCGTAGCGGGCTTTGTAGTCGGCAAGCGGCGTATCCAGATGGGCGAGCAACCAGTCCCAACGCTCTTTGACGGCGGAAACGTGGGCAAGGGCGTGTTTGCCGCGTTCGCCCAAAAGTTCGGCGGTCGGCAGGTCCGTGCCCATTTTGTCGATGGGGAGTTTGCCCGAAAGATATTGCTCCAATGCGGCGCACAGGGTGAGTTTGTTTTGGATGGAAAGCTCGATGTTGATACGTTCGATACCGTCCGAATACTCGCCCAGCCGTTCCAGCGGAATCACCACGTCTTCGTTGATTTTAAAGGCGTTGGTGTGTTTGGCGATGGCGGCGGTGCGGCTGCGGTCGAGCCAGAAGGTTTTGCGCGCTTCGGGCGACACGGCGATAAAGCCTTCGCCGTCGCGGGCGCGGGCGAGTTCGCAGATGTGTTCGGCGGCGGCCTGTACGGCGGCTTCGTCGTCTGAAACCACGTCCGCCAACAAGACCATTTTCGGCCGCCCCTTGCCTGCCGCTTTAGTGGCGTAGCCGACGGCGCGGACATAACGCCAGTCCAAATGCTCCAAACCTGCCAGCCGCACGCTTTCATGGGCGAGCAAGAAGTCGCGGATTTCGACGATAGAAGGCGTAGCGGTGGCGACCGTGCCGAAAAACTCCATACACACGGTGCGCGTGTATTTCGGCATTTTATGCAACACGAAAGCGACGCTGGTGATGATGCCGTCCGTGCCTTCTTTCTGCACGCCGGGCAGGCCGCTCAAGAATTTGTCGGTAACGTCTTTGCCCAAACCGACTTTGCGGAATTTGTGGCCGGGGATTTCCAAGCGTTCGGTTTTAACGATATTGATGCCGTCTGAATCCAGCGTGTGAATGTCGAACACGGCGGTTTCTTCATCGTGAATTTTGCCGAAATTGTGGCGCACGCGCTCGATACGCAGCCATTCGCCCTGCGGGTTGACCATCTGCCAGTAGGCGAGGTTGTCCAACGCCGTTCCCCACAGCACGGCTTTTTTACCGCCTGCGTTCATCGCCACATTGCCGCCCACGCAGGACGCGTCGGCGGAAGTCGGATCGACGGCGAACACCAAACCCGCCTGATGCGCGGTTTCTTCCACCCGTCGCGTTACCACACCCGCGCCGCAATGGATAATCGGATGTTTGCCGTCCAAGCCCGCCAGTTCGACAAATTCGACGCCGCGATGCTTGTCCAGTTTTTCCGTATTGATGACCGCGCTGTTTGCATCCAGAGGCACGGCGCCGCCGGTATAACCTGTGCCGCCGCCGCGCGGGATAATGACCAAATCCAGCTCGATTAAGGCGCGCACCAAAGGAGCAACTTCCGCCTCTGTGTCGGGATTGACGACGACAAACGGATATTCGACGCGCCAGTCGGTCGCATCGGTAACGTGCGTTACCCGCGCCAGCCCGTCAAACATAATATTGTGCGGCTTGGTGATTTTGCTCAAACGCTCCAAAATCTGCCGCCGCTTTTGGCGCGTTTCGTCAAAGCTGCCGTCAAAACGCTCGACCGCCTTTTCCGCCGCCGCCACCAATACATCAACTTTCGGATTGTCGTCGCGGCGTTTGCGGATTTCGTTCAACCGGTGGCGCATTTCTCGCACCAGCGCGGCACGGCGTTTCGGGTGCTCCAGCAAATCATCGACCAGATACGGATTGCGCACGACCACCCAAATATCGCCCAACACTTCAAACAACATCCGCGCCGAACGCCCCGTCCTGCGCTGTCCGCGCAAGTCCTGCAGAATCTGCCACGCCTCATCGCCCAACAGGCGGATGACGATTTCGCGGTCGGTGTAGGAAGTATAGTTGTAGGGAATTTCCCGAATACGCTGCGGGGCGGTAGTCGTGGTCATGGTGGCGGTGTGTCCGTATGATTATTGGTACGGCGAAACTGCGGAAAGCTGCGGCATGATTTCGCCGTATTTTTATGAAAAGGTCGTCTGAAAGTGCAGCTTCAACGAAGTTAAAATGATTTTTGAAACAATCAGACAACTCGTTGGAAAAGCGATAATGTAGTTTAAATTCCGATGTTTTTCAACGGAAAAGGCGAAAAATGTTTCAATAGGAATAATTTTCAAAAAGGCGAATATTGTTGACAATTTAAAGGTAAAAAGACTTTTCAGACGACCTTCGACGACGCCGCGCTTGAGTTTTCCCGTAAAACAGTTATAATGCCACTCTCTTACGGCGGGTCTCCCCGCATGGTAATTCGGAACACCGGGTCAGGGGCGGAAGCCAGCAGCCCACTCCGATGCATCAGTGCCGGGGGTCTGGCTCGCCACCCTATTAAAAAACACCGAAGATTGATTGGTCTTCGGTGTTTTTGCTTTTGTAGAATCCGGGATGGGAAAAAGGTCGTCTGAAAATCTATTGAATGCACCTACTCGAATAACGGCAAGTCATCGCATCCGTTTGTGACGGTAAGGCAACATCAAACAGCTTTCTCGTTGGCACGCCCTAAGTAAATGGCAATCAGGGTCAACACGGTGCCGCTCCATTGGAGGGCGTTAATCGGTTTGTCCAACCAAAAATAGTCGATCAGCAAGGCGGCAACAGGTTCGGAGAGCAACAGTAGTCCGGTCAGCGAGAATGATAATAATGGAATGGCATAGGCTATCATGCCCCATGCGAAACACTGCATCACCGCACCGTAAATCAATACCAGCCCAATATCGCGCATGGTGGCGGGATAGAGGGCGTAACTGTCAAACAGGATGGACGGAATGATGAGGGATAACGCGCCGCCAAAGCTCAAAATCATCATCATGGGGAACAGGGAAGTTTTCTCGATTTGGTGGGTTTTGTGGATACACGCCATAGACAATGCGAGCATCCCGCCCGAAGTGATGCCGCTGATAAAGCCCCAGACGGCGTTGCCGTTGTGTCCGAACTCAGGGCTGCCGATAAGGGCGACGCCGCTGATGGCGAGAATGAGGCTGAACATTTGCGATTTGCTCAAGCGTTCGCCGAAAAAGAAGAAACCGATGGCGGAGAGGAAAAATATCTGCAAGCTGTTGAGCAAGGTGGAAATACCGGGACCGACGGCGTGTATGCTTTCGTGCCACAGCGACAGGTCAAATGCCAGAAACACGCCGGAGAGCATGGCGGTGTAGATGGCTTTTCTGCTTTTGGGCAGTTTTTGCCCGAAGAGGCGCGACAGCAGCCAGAAAATCACCGCCGCTATCGCCAGCCGCCAAAATGCGATAGCGTAAGAGCCGACGTCGACAAATTTGACAATCAAGCTGCCCAATCCGAAAACGACGCAGCCGACGACCAGCAAAGGGGCGGCATGCGAATGATGCGGCTTATTCATAACGTTCTCTATTCTCTTTGTTTTATAGTGGATTAACTTTAAACCAGTACGGCGTTGCCTCGCCTTGGCTCAAAGAGACATTCTCTAAGGTGCTGAAGCACCAAGTGAATCGGTTTCTGTACTGTCTGTACTGTCTTGCGGTTTCATCGCCTTGTCCTGATTTAGTTAAGCCACTATAGTAGGCGGATTTGAAATCCGTCGGTTTTATGGGTATTGCTATACAGCCGGTTTGCAGAAAGGTCGTCTGAAAACGTGCAACCTGCTTTTCAGACGACCTTTTTACCTTCTTTTCACATCAATCCTGCATCAGCCAATATTGCAAGCCGATTAGGGTTTTGCCGTCTTTGATTTCGTTGTGTGCCAAAGCGGTGCGGGCTTCTTCCTTGCTCATCAGGACGGTTTCGGTGATTTCGTCTTCGTCGTTGCTCAGAGTGCTGCCGAGGCGCACGCCTTCTGCTTGGTAGAAGTACATTTTTTCGTCGCAGAAGCCGATGGCGGTGTAGAAGCTGCTGATGAGTTTGACGCGGTCGGCGGTGTACGGGGTTTCTTCCGCCAGCTCGCGCAGGGCGCATTCGGCGGGGTCTTCGCCTGCATCGAGTTTGCCGGCGGGAAGCTCGAGCGTGGCAGCGTCTGCGGCGTAACGCCATTGGCGTACGAGCACGGCTTTGCCCTCTTCGGTAACTGCCAAAACGCAGGCCGCGCCGGGATGGCGGATGACGATGCGCTGGCTTTCGTTACCGTTGGGCAGGCGGACTTTGTCGCGGTTGATGGTAACAAATGAGCCTTGATAAATCGGCTCGCTGCTGAGTTTGGTTTCTTTCAAATCCATTTGCGTGTTCTCTTTGTAAAGTTTGATACGGGGTCGTCTGAAAATCGGGAATGGGTTTTAACTTCGTTTGGAGCCGAGCTTTCAGACGACCTCTTGAGTCATGAAAAGGCTCGTCTGAAAGGGAGCGAAGCGGGTTTCGCTAAACCGTTTGTGCTGCTTTAAACCCTGCTGCGTTCGATTTCAATGCCGACTTCTTTGACATCGGGCAGGATGCCGGGCTTGATGATTTTGACGCGCACACTCAACGCGCCGAAATTGTCGAGGATGAGCTTGGCGATGTGTTCCGCCAATGATTCGAGCAAGAGGAAGCTTTGTTCGGCAAGGCTTGCCCTGACGGCTTCGCAGACTTCGCCGTAGTGGACGGTATTGCCGATGTGGTCGTCTTGACCGCTTTGTTCGGGGATGCCGATGTCCAAGTCCAAAATCAGGGTTTGGGGGCGTTCGCGTTCCCAGTCGTACACGCCGATTAAGGTGTCCGCCTTCATGCCGCGTAAAAAGATTTTGTCCATTTGCCTGCCTGTTTTTTTGATAAAATGAGCGTCCCATTTTAAGTAAAGCATCTGAAATGTTCAATGTATCCGCCGTTATCGCGGCTTATTTAATCGGTTCGTTGTCGTTTGCCGTCATTGTTTCCAAATATTACGGCATGGACGATCCGCGTACTTACGGCTCGGGCAACCCCGGCGCGACCAATGTTTTGCGCAGCGGCAAGAAAAAAGCGGCGGCGCTGACTTTGCTGGGCGACGCGCTCAAAGGTTTGGTGGCGGTGGTTTTGGCACGCTGCCTGCAAGATGCTTTGAATCTGTCGGACATCGCCATAGCGGCGGTTGCCGTCGCCGCGTTGGTCGGACATATGTGGCCGCTGTTTTTCGGCTTTAAAGGCGGCAAGGGCGTGGCGACGGCGTTGGGCGTATTGCTGGCGCTTTCTCCTGCAACGGCTTTGGTTTGCGCGGCAATTTGGCTGGTGATGGCGTTCGGCTTTAAAGTGTCCTCACTTGCCGCGCTCGCCGCCACCGTAGCCGCGCCGCTCGTCGCCTTCTGGCTGATGCCCTACCCTTCTTGGGCTTGGGCGACCGTCGTCATCGCCGTGCTGGTGTTGTACCGCCATAAAAGCAATATCCAAAACCTGCTTCAAGGCAAAGAAGGCAAAATCGGAGACAAGGCGGACAAGCCTTAAACCTGATTTTATTTTTCAGACGACCTGTCCGATTTCGGAATGAACCAAGGTCGTCTGAAAACCTTTCAATCTACGCTGCGGCATCGCCTTAACCCGCCGGCAGGTATCGAAAACCGATTTAATCCATTATAATCAAGCTCTTTTGTTTCACGACCAAACTTCCATGCCGAAACGCCCGTTCAAAACCGTCCTGACCGCCTTTACCTTGGCCGCGCTGTCTGCCTGCTCGCTGGTCAAGTACCAGCCTGTCGCCACCATCAATAAAATTGATATGAACCAAGGCTATCGTTTTGAAACCAGCCAGTTTCGGCGCGAAGAAGACGACACCTTCATCATCCTGATGCTCTCCGGCGGCGGAACACGCGCGGCGGCGTTGGGCTACGGCGTATTGGAACAGCTTCAGCAGCAAAAAGTTACCATCGGCGGCAAAAGCAAATCGCTGATGTCCAATGTCGATTTGGTGGTCGGCGTATCCGGCGGCTCCGTCCTCGCCGCCTACTTCGCGCTCAAAGGCGAAGAAACCATCCCCATGTTTTACAAGCGTTTCCTTCACCAAAACTTCCAACGCCAAGTCGTCAAGCAAGCCTTTTCCATGTCCAACCTGCCCCGCCTCGCCTCACCCGAATACGGACGCGGCGACCTCTTGCAGGAGCAGTTTGAAAACCACCTTTTCGGCAAAGCCACCTTCCGCGATTTGGAAATGCACGGCAAAGGCCCGTTCGCCATCATTTCCGCCACCGACATGGGCGCGGGCGAACGCCTGAACTTCACGCAAGAATATTTCGACCCCATGTGCATCGACTTGGGCAGATTGCGCCTGGCCCGCGCCGTTGCCGCCTCCAGCGCAGTGCCCATGATATTCGCCCCGATTACCCTCAACAACAACGGCGGCAACTGCGGCTACACCCTGCCGCCGCAGCTGCAAATGACCGGTCTTGAGTCCCAAAAGCAGCAAAACGCCACCTATCAAGAATTTAAAAACAGGTTCAACAAATACAGCGACAGCAAAACCCGACCCTACATCCACCTGATAGACGGCGGACTGACCGACAACCTCGGCATGCGCAGCCTCTTGGACATGACCGAAATGTATCCCGACAAAGTGTTGGAACAACAAATCCGCAGCCGTAACCTACGACACATCGTCGTCATCAGCGTCAACGCCCAAAACCAAATCAGCAGCAATATGGACAAAACCGCCGCCGTACCCGGATTCCGCGACGTCGTTACCGCCATCGTCAACATCCCCATCGACCAATACACCCAAGAATCCCAACGCCGCTTCCGTGCCTTCGTCGACAAACGCAACGAAACCAGCCGACAAAACGGCGACGGAATCAGCTTTTCCTTCGTCAGCCTCAACCTCAAAGACCTGCCGCCCTCCGCGTTGCGCGACAAAGTGTTAAACATCCCCACCAGCTTCTACCTCCCGCCCGAAGACGTGGACAACCTGCGGACTGCCGCGGCAGAGCTGATGAAACAGTCCCAAGACTACCAAAAACTGCTGCACGAATTTGCCGCACACCCCAACCCCGAAAGCATCTTCGCCGAGCCGCCGCCACCCGACCCCAAAGACGGCAAAGCAGCCAAAAAACAAAACAAACCCATCCCATAACGACATTTCAGACGACCCATAAAACCCAAAGGTCGTCTGAAACACCACAAACGGAACACCCCGATCATGAACGACAAAACCAGCCCCATCGTTACCGACATCAACCGCCCCGTCCTCGTCCCGCCCGGCGGCCATAAAAAAGTCCTGCTGCATTCCTGCTGCGCCCCGTGCAGCGGCGAAGTCATGGAAGCCCTGCTCGCCAGCGGCATCGACTACACCATCTACTTCTACAACCCCAACATCCACCCGCTCAAAGAATACATGTTGCGCAAAGAAGAAAACATGCGCTTCGCCGACAAATTCGGCATCCCCTTCATCGACAAAGACGACGACTACGAAAACGACCGCAAAGAATGGTTCGCCAAAGCCAAAGGCATGGAATTCGAACCCGAACGCGGCATCCGCTGCACCATGTGTTTCGACATGCGTTTCGAAAAAGCCTCCCAATACGCCCACGAAAACGGCTTCCCCGTCTTCACCAGCTCGCTGGGCATTTCCCGCTGGAAAAACATGGCGCAAATCAACGACTGCGGCCACCGCGCCGCCGCGCCCTACGACGACGTCGTGTATTGGGATTTCAACTGGCGCAAAGGCGGCGGCAGCGCGCGCATGATCGAAATCAGCAAACGCGAACACTTCTACCAGCAGGAATACTGCGGCTGCGCCTACTCCCTGCGCGACTCCAATGCCCACCGCAAATCGCAAGGCCGCATCCCCATCAAACTCGGCGTGCTGTACTACGGCGACGAGTCCACACAATACGAACCCTCGCCTGACGGACAGGCAGCCAAAATCGTTGTGGACAAATAATTGATGTCGGTTTTATATGAAGAAAAAGGTCGTCTGAAAGATTTCAGACGACCTTTTCAACATTCCCCCGATTAAAAAAAGTAACACCCGTCCGTCTAACCGTGTTCTAATAATGCTTTACATTTACGCTGAACGAGAGAAAAGCCATGACCGCACCTCAAACGCCCGTTATCCGCTCCCTGCTCGACACCGACCTGTACAAGTTCACCATGCTTCAGGTGATACTGCACCAATTCCCCCAAACCCACAGCCTTTATGAGTTCCGCTGTCGCAACAAAGACATGGTTTACCCGCTTGCCGACATCCAAAGCGACTTGGAACGAGAACTCGACGCGCTCTGCCAACTGCGCTTTACCCACTACGAACTCGACTACCTGCGCAGCCTGCGCTTCATCAAAAGCGACTTTGTCGACTATCTTGAACTCTTCCAACTCCAACGCCGCTTCGTCAAAGTCAGCCCCGACTCAGAAGGTCGTCTGAATATCCGCATCGAAGGCCCCATGATTCAGGCGATGTTCTTTGAAATCTTCATCCTCGCCATCGTCAACGAACTCTACTTCCGCCGTCTCGAAACCCCCGCCGTCATTGAAGAAGGCGAACGCCGCCTCCAAGCCAAAGCGCAACGCCTCAAAGAAATCTCCGCCGCGCAAAACCCCGACGATCCGCCGTTCCTCATCTCCGACTTCGGCACCCGCCGCCGCTATACCCTCGATTGGCAGGAACACGTCATCCGCACCCTGCTTGAAGCCGCCCCCGACATCGTGCGCGGTACCAGCAACGTTTATCTCGCCAAAAAAATCGGCATCACCCCCATCGGCACGATGGCACACGAGTTCCTCCAAGCCTTCCAAGCCCTCGATGTGCGCCTGCGCAATTTCCAAAAAGCCGCCCTCGAAAGCTGGGTACACGAATACCGCGGCGACCTCGGCATCGCGCTGACCGACGTGGTCGGCATGGATGCCTTCCTGCGCGACTTCGACCTCTATTTCGCCAAACTCTTCGACGGTCTGCGCCACGACAGCGGCGACCCTTATGTATGGGGCGACAAAGCGCACGCCCACTACAAAAAACTCAAAATCGACAGCCGCACCAAAATGCTGACCTTCTCCGACGGTCTGGACATCGAACGCTCGTGGGCGTTGCACCAATATTTCAAAGACCGTTTCAAAACCAGCTTCGGTATCGGCACCAACCTCACCAACGACATGGGCCATACCCCGCTGAACATCGTTTTGAAACTCGTTGAGTGCAACGGTCAGTCCGTCGCCAAACTCTCCGACTCCCCGGGCAAAACCATGACCACCAACAACACCTTCCTCGCCTACCTGCGTCAGGTGTTTGACGTTCCCGAGCCGAAGGCGGAGGATTGATTAACTGAAAAACGGCAAAAGGTCGTCTGAAAACCCAAAACTAAGGTTTTCAGACGACCTTTTCCATCAGACAAATTGTCAACACGACAATCATCCCAAGCCGCAATCCACCCCTACTCCGTTATAGGTTTCCTGTACGGCGGTTGCCGTCTTTTCTGCCTTTTCATTTATAGTGGATTAAATTTAAATCAGGACAAGGCCGACGAAGCCGCACAGTGCAGATAGTACAGAACCGATTCACTTTGGTGCTTCAGCACCTTAGAGGAATCGTTCTCTTTGAACTAAGGCGAGGTAACGCCGTCGGTTTAAAGTTAAGCCACTATAATTATGAAGATGCACTTGAAACCCATTTCAGATAAGTCTATTAAGGAGTAGAATAGCGACCGTTTTATTTTGTTATGTTTTGAAAGTATATTTAAATGTCCGCACCTCAATTCGATGTCGCCGTGATCGGCGCAGGTCCTGCAGGCTCGGTAGCATCCGCCCTGCTTCACAAAAAAGGTTATAAAGTCTGCGTATTGGAGAAACAGCACTTTCCACGCTTCGTCATCGGCGAAAGCCTGCTGCCGCACTGCATGGAAATGCTTGAAGAAGCCGGTTTTGTCGACGCCGTACACGCCGAACCCAGCTTTCAGTTTAAAAACGGCGCGGCGTTTTCATGGGGCAGCCGTTATACCGAATTTGATTTCACCGAAAAATTTTCAGACGGCCCCGGCACGGTTTACCAAGTGCGCCGCGGTATTTTCGACAAAATCCTGATTGACGAAGCCGCCAAGCAAGGTGTGGAAGTACGTTTCGGACACGGCGTGACCGCGTTCGACAACAGCGGCGACCTTGCCCGTTTGAGCGTGGAAGCCGACACGGGAGAGAGCTACGAGCTGACCGCGAAATTCGTATTGGACGCCAGCGGCTACGGCCGCGTGCTGCCGCGTTTGCTTGACTTGGAAACGCCGTCGCACCTGCCTCCGCGCCAAGCGCATTTCACCCACATCGACGACAACATCACCCACCCGAAATTCGACCGCAGCAAAATCCTGATTACCACCCATCCGCAACACCGCGACGTGTGGATTTGGCTGATTCCCTTCGGCGACAACCGCTGCTCTATCGGCGTAGTCGGCACGCCCGACGTACTCGCGGGCGAATCGGAAACGGTGTTGAAAAAATTTGTCTACGAATGCCCGATGCTGAAAGAAATTCTGGACAAAGCCGTCTGGGAAAACGACTTCCCGTTCCGCTCCATCCAAGGCTATTCCGCCAACGTAAAATCGCTGCACGGCAAGCATTTCGCGCTGTTGGGCAATGCCGCCGAGTTCCTCGACCCCGTGTTCTCATCAGGCGTAACCATCGCGCTGCACTCCGCCAAACTTGCCGCCGACCTGCTGGCGAAACAGCTTGAAGGCAACGCGGTGGACTGGGATGCCGAATTTGCCAAACCGCTGATGATCGGTGTGAACGCGTTCCGCACTTACGTCGACGGCTGGTACGATTTCCGCTTCCAAAACGTCGTGTACGCGCCCAACCGCAGCCCTGAAATCAGCCGCATGATTTCTTCCATTTTGGCAGGCTACGCATGGGATACTGAAAATCCGTTCGTAGCAAAATCCGAACAGCGCCTGTCCACGCTGGCAGCTTTGGTCGGCGATCTGCAAATCGAATAAAGGGGCAGCCGACGCCCTTTCACAACCGCTTCCGCCCCAGTGCGCCAATCGTTATCCACCGGGGCAAGCTGTTTTATAGTGGATTAACTAAATCAGGACAAGGCG
>NZ_KV800985.1:26801-45604 GCF_001810355.1 Neisseria sp. HMSC074B07
CCGTACTGGTTTAAAGTTAATCCACTATACATTTTCAGACGACCCCTGAAAAGGTCGTCTGAAATACTGTCCGACATCGGTTACAATACTTCCTTCCTCCGCACCGACAAAGGAACCCCATGCGATTTCCAAGCCTAGCCCTTGCTGCGCTGACCCTCAGTGCCTGCGCCCTTTCCCCCTCGCTGCCCCATCCGCAAACCCTGCCGACGCTTGAGCAATCGGGTTTGTGGTTCAAGCTTGAGCAGACCGACGCTTCGGGCAATGCCGCCCAAACCAGCCTGCTGGCGGTCGAGCAGTTGCCGGAGGGCATCCGCTTCGTGCAGACCGACGCGCTGGGTACGCCCGTATCGCGCCAGTTTGTCGGCACGAAAGGCTGGAAAAACGACGGCTTCATTATGCCCAATTCCGCTTCGCGCCGCCTCTTTGCCGCGCTGCTGCCGCTGCTTGCCGCTGACCGCGCCGCCGAGCTGTATCCCGAAGTGGAGCAAAAAACATCCGAACACAACACATTCTGCCCTGACGGCAACGGCGCGGTATTCCGTTATAAAGAACAAGATTTATGGTGCGTCGCACAAGATAACGGACGTTTCGTGATTGCCTTCCCCGACAAAACCCGTTGGACCGTCAGCCCGATCAAAGAAGAAGAATAATGAAATCCCCTGTTTACCTCAGCCGCCCCGCCGTAACCAGCGCGCTCGGCAGCGGTCTGCAAACCCATATCGACGCGCTGCTGGCGCCGTCTGAAACTTCGACGCTGACGTTTTCCGACCAATGGGTTAAAGGCAAAAACTTCGCATTCGGTGCGGTAAGCGAAACGCTGCGCCCGCTGCCCGACAATCTGCCCGCCGCATACCGCAGCCGCAACAACCAACTACTGTGGCACGCGCTGGAGCAGATTGAAGACGACATCCACGCCGCCGTTCGCCGTTACGGCGCGGCGCGGACCGCCGTCATCATGGGTACGTCCACCAGCGGCGCAGATGAAAATATGCCCTTGTTCCAACACGTTGCCGACGGCGGCAGCTGGACGGACAAACCGTTCAACCAGCTTCAGCACGAAATGGCGTCGCCTTCGGAATTTGTTGCACACGTTTACGGTATTCACGGCCTGTGCTACGCCGTTTCCACCGCCTGCACATCGGGCGCGCGCGCCTTAATTAGCGCGGCGCGGCTGTTGCGCGCAGGTTTGTGCGACGCGGTTATTTGCGGCGGCGTCGATACCCTGTCACCGTTGACCATCAACGGTTTCGCTTCGCTGGAAGTGCTTTCAGACGACCTCGCCAACCCATTTTCCGCCAACCGCAACGGCATCAACATCGGCGAAGCCGCCGCTGCCTTCGTCATGACCCGCGATGCCGATTTCGGCGGCACGATGCAATTGTTGGGCTACGGCGCAAGCAGCGACGCTTATCATATGTCCTCGCCCCGCCCCGACGGTTTGGGTGCGGCGCAGTCTTTTCAGGCGGCGCTGAACAATGCCGGGTTGCAGCCGCAGGACATCGGCTGGATTAATCTGCACGGTACCGGCACGAAACACAACGACAGCATGGAAAGCCGCGCCGTCGCCGAAGTGTTCGGCAGCCAAACCTTCTGTACTTCGACCAAGCCGCAAACCGGACACACGCTCGGCGCCGCCGGTGCCATTGAAGCCGCATTCGCCTGGGGCATCGCCGACCGCGGCTGCAACCCGCAGGGCAAACTGCCGCCGCAACAGTGGGACGGCATCCCAGACCCCGAACTGCCCGTCGTCGCCCTGACCGACGGCAACAGCGTATGGCCGTCTGAAAAACGTATCGCCGCCAGCTCGTCTTTCGCCTTCGGCGGCAGCAACGCGGTATTGATTATTGGAGAATCAGCCGAATAAACCGCTTTCGGCTTTGCCTCAACAATATAGTGGATTAACTAAATCAGGACAAGGCGACACGAAGCCGCACAGTACAGACAGTACAGCAAGGCAAGGCAACGCCGTACTGGTTTAAAGTTAAGCCACTATAAAAAGGTCGTCTGAAAACAGTTTTAGGTAACTGTTTTCAGACGACCTTTTCCCTTACTGCGGCCAAAACCGCTCAAGCATGGTTCGGCTGGATGTTTATCCTAATTGGCTGCGTTGACGCACAAAGAATCAATCTTGCCCGCGCGCGGGAAGCGGATGGTGTAGCGTCCTTTTTGGTTGATTTCGGCAAAGCTGAAGCGGTCTTCAGGCGTATCGCCGTCCGCGCCCACTTCCAAAGCAACGCGTTTGCCTTTCGGGTCTTTCACGACCACATTAGGGCTGACGGGCGCGAATGAAAGCATCAAACCATTGCCTTCCGTCACTTTAAAGCTGTACACCTCGCCGCGTTTGACCTTCATAGGTTGGTCGATGCAGCCCGTTTCATTCAAGGGCAAATTTTTTTCCGCATAAGCAAAGGCGGTGCTGCCCAAACCCAAAGCAAGCATTAGGGAAAAACTCAGAGATTTCATACGGTTTCCTTTGAGATTTAAATATTCAAACGAAGCGGGATTATAGCACTGATTATTTGACATCCGCGCTAGGCGAGACGAAAAATAATCCAACCAACATAAAACTCAACCTTCCCCCCGTTCCAACACCTTCATTGCCGCCTCTACGCCCCAATACAAAGCTTCTTCGAATACCGAATAGCCGCTCAAATCGCTGTGGGCAAACAGCAGTCCTGACGCTCGGTTTCTGATTTTTAACAAAGATTCGTCGTTCAGATAACCGGCTTTCGGCACGCTCATGCCGTGTCCGCGTACCGTAACATCAACGTGGGAAACGTGTTGCCAGAAGCCCTCTCCGTAGGCGGCGATCAAGTCTTTGGCGGCCAAGTCGCGCAGTTCTTCGTTAGAGGCTTCGAGCAGTTGGCGGCGGACGGTTTGCGGGGTGTCGTGGTTTAACGCGGCATAGGCGGTGAAGATGGTGCGCTCGGGGCGGGCGACGCGAATGAACTGGTTAGTGGCGACAACGTAGCCGAGTCCTTGACTGCCGTAAATGACGTTATCCCACGCCGTTTCGCTGTTGTTTTTTTCTTTCGGGAAGCTGTGCATCTCGAAATTGGCAACCAACCACGGGGCGTATTCGGGCATGTTCAAACCATATTGCGCGGGATTTTCCATGATGCGGGCGGCGACCATCAACGGCATGGCGGAGATAACGTGTTGCGCGGTCAGAGCGACGGTTTCACCGCTTGAATTGTCGCGCAGCCAAACTTCGATACGGTCGTCTGAAAGAGGCTTGATTTTGACGGCGGATGCGTTGACGGAAGCGGGTTTGTCGAGGCGGATGCGGTTTTCAGACGACCATTGCCAACCTTCCTGCAAACCGGCATGGTGGCGCAGATTTTCGGAAAGATGTGCCAGACCTTCGGGCCAAGTGAGGACGGTTTCTGCGCTGTTACGGGCGGCGAAGTAATGCAGTCCGGCAAAGGCGGATACTTGCGCTATGCCCTGTCCGTAATCGTCGCGACAACAGTAATCGAGATACCACAAAAGTTCGGGCGAGGTGTAGCCCTCTTGCGTAAGCCATTGTTTGAACGTCAATTTATCAAGTTTGCGCCACATTTCGTCTGCCGATGACAGGGCTATCGGAATGGAGAAAATCTTTTTGCCGTCGCTTCCGTAAGCCTGTTTCAGACGACCGATCAAATCAAAAAAGCGTTTGGAATCCGCATCTTCTTTCGGCAACAGGTGTTCCTGCCATTTATCCTGATACAAAAGGCGCGACTCGGGCGCGTAAACCAAATCGGTTTCCCTGAAACTGCCTTCCGATTGCAAAATACCAAAATCCGCCAGCATCTCGCGCACATACGCACTCTCTTTCGACGGCAACGCAAGATAATGCGCACCGCTCGGCGCTTGCAGGCCGTCTGAAGCGGCGTAGGCGGCATTGTTGCCGTTGCGCTCGAACCCTTCCGCCAACAATACATCACGATGACCGTGTTTCGCCAAATACCACAACGCCCCCAAACCCGCCGCGCCGCCGCCGAGTATCAGCGTATTGCATTCGTAACGTCGAGTCGGCGGGCTGAGCAATTTCCCATCGCGCAACAAATGCCCCAACGGCAGCCCGACGCGGTTGACGGAAACCGGCGGTTTGCGGTTGAGTCGGTTGTAAGTCAGCCAAGAGAAAGAGGACGCAGCGGCAAGCGCGGCGGTGTAACTGAGAAATTGACGGCGTGTCGGCATGGGGTTGGATGTCGGTTTAGGGTTCTGACAGGTCGTCTGAAAACATCAAGACGGTTTCAGACGACCTTTTGATGAAATGTTTCCATCAATTTTGTTTGACTGCGGATGCTTGTTGGAAACGTTTTTTATTAAGCAGCGTTTCAGTAAAGTAGTCGAAACGTGACTCTTCAACTGGAAGACTAGAGCTAAACGCTAGACATCCCGGCGCCCGCCTAGCATACGAAGAACCATTATCCTCTTCTGAAACATATGATTTTTCGATGATTCCACTGATATTTTTGAGACATTGCCTATATGCCGCTTCTCGCTTGGTATTATCATTGCTCAGTTCAAGGTATTGTTTTCTCTCTTTTTCATGCAATACCGAAGAGTAGGCTACGTAAACCAATAAAAACCCATCTTCATCTTTATTTTCATATTTATCTTTTGAAGCGGAAAGCTCTTCTAACGTCTGATTCTGAAATTTTTTTGAGAGAGCGCGGGAATATACTTTACATTGACTATCTGCTAACCAATCTATTTTTCCTTCATCGCGACAGCTGGCAGGAATTTCGGCAATCAGTTTATCGATGCTGTTTTTCGCCAATTCATCCACGAGAGGCTGGATTTTGTCAGTAAACACCTGGTTCAATGCTATGACCATTATCTGATGCTGCTTTTGTTTCTGCTTCGGTTTCTCTTCCGTACCCGAGAAAATGTCTGCCATATTCACCGGATAGTCTTTTTCTACGGTGCTTATGAAATTTTGCCAAGGTGTTTGGGCGTATTTCTGAGCCAAGATTGTTTTGGCTTGTGCGACCTCAGGCGTTTTTTCCAACTGCTTCCATTCTTTTTCGCTGTTTGCTTCCGTTTCCCGGGTTTGTTTGCCGAAATTTATCCAAACCGCGCTGTCAATAACCTTATTTAAATCAGTAGGCAGCTCCAACCTTTCCATGACTTGATTCGTAATAACGCATTCCGGATAAAGTTCTAAATAAAAGGAAGGTGTGAAATGTTCCGTGTTATTTATCTGGGACTCTGTTGCTGCTATTTTATCGCCGATTTTTTTAGTACATTGCATATATTCGGTATTGAGTTTGCGATAGTCCAGCATTAATGCTTTATCCATTTTTTCTAAACTCTCCTCCACCGCAGAACGGTAGGCAGCCGACAAAACAGGAGCAGGCAGATGCTTGGCGTCGTTATATTGTTTTTCCATACCCGCCAATTCGGATAATGTTTTTTCTGAGAATTTGTCCTTTAAAACATAATAATAGGCTTTACACGAAGGAATAAGATCCCAAGCTCCCTTACGACAGCTTTGTGGAATTTCTTTGGTCAATGTTTCAATGTTTTTTGTTTTCAATTCATTCAAAAACGGCTCCGCCTTATCGACAAAAATGCGGTCGATGGCTTCTCTTTTGGCCCGATCTTCCAATCGGTTTTTTCTATTGCGTGTTTGAACGGATTCTTTACGCAAAGCCTCGGGGTAGAACGTGTTCCAATCTTCATTGGCGTATTTCTTTTCCCATTCGGTTTTGAGCCGGATGACCTGCTTTTCAAATTTTTGATTCAGCTCTTCTTTTTTCTTATTTTCCTCCTGCCATTTGCGCAGCGGTTCCGCAGCATTGTTTGCCGTCCATGCGGCGAAACAGGGAGATAATTCGTTGTTGCCGGGATTGAGCATCAAAATATCGTCGGGATACTCCGCAATCATTTGTCGTTCATCGGCGTTTTCCATATCAACGCCCACTTTTTTAAACACGCCGTCTTTCAAACATTGTTCGTTTTTAGCTTTGGCTTCGTCGAGATGCTCGAAATAATAGATGTAGTCTTTGGCGAATGGGTTGATGGGTGTTGATGATGAAGAACTGGTGGGTGCCGAACTTGGGTTGCTGATACACGCGCCTAAAGAGAGCACGGATAAAGAGAGGATGATGGAAGTGCGTAAGTGCATTTTGATTCCTTGATGTTCTTAGTGAGAATATTTTTTGGGGTTTTAAAATGAGGTCGTCTGAAAACAGATTGAGCCTGTTTCAGACGACCTTTACAGGTTTTATAGTGGATTAACTTTAAACCAGTACGGCGTTGCCTCGCCTTGGCTCAAAGAGACATTCTCTAAGGTGCTGAAGCACCAAGTGAATCGGTTTCTGTACTGTCTGTACTGTCTTGCGGTTTCATCGCCTTGTCCTGATTTAGTTAAGCCACTATAGTATTCTATTGGCGGCTGCGTATCGTCCAGTATTCCTTCGCCACGTTGCGCAACCGTCCAAACGGCCCGTTCCGCCGCCAATTCCCTGCACAACACTTCCTTCACTTTTTCCAACTTCATGCCGCCGCAGATAAATGCGTCTATGGCGACGAAGCGGTGTTCCGGCCAAGTGTGGATGCTGATGTGGGATTCGGCGAGCAATAAGATGCCGGTAATGCCGCCTGCACCGCCAAAGGTGTGGAAACGCTCGGCGAGGACGATGGCTTCTGCGGCTTGGGCAGCGGCTTTGAGGGCGGTTTTCAGACGACCTTCGTCTTTCAAGACAGCTTCATCACAGCCATATAAATCTAAAAGACCGTGATTGCCGGGGATATGGGTCATTTATGGCCTCCGGAGAAACCTCCGCCGCCGTAATAGCCGCCGGAATGCATACGCGAGCCGTCGGAATCGGAAGAGCCGTAGCTGATGATCATGGAGATGATGATGATAATGGTGCTGAAAATGATGTAAGTGGCTCTCGACATGTTAATCCTCGTCCTCGTCTTCTTTGCCCATAGTCCACAACAACCAAGTTCCTATAAAGATGACGGTAAATGAGGCAGAGTTGCCGTCGGTCAGCAGCGCAGGAAGGTTGACGACAACCAAGATGGCGATCATGACAAACCGCAATTGGTTATCGACCCCGTCTGCGTTCATTTTTGCCGTGTATCTGGGCGCTTCCGCTTGCAAACCGAAAGCGCCGGCAACTTTGCCGTAGGTAGTGCGCGTACTTTTACTCCATGCCAGCTCGTGTTCAGTCAGCTCGGCACACAGTTTGCTGTTGCTGCCGACTTGGTAGTCGGTGTAATACGCCAAATCACCCGAACGGATATGCCAGTAAAACGCGCCGGCGGCGACTTCGACTTTGCCGCCGTAGGAATAAAGTTCATCACAACCTTGCGGTTTGCGGGCGCTGTTTAAACGCGGCCAATTGTTTTGCGTTTCAGACTGGCTCCACTCGCCGTCGGACGATTCGACCAACCACAAAAAGCCTTTTTGCGGATTGTAAAGCAGGTATTCGACCCACCAACCGACCGGCGTCAGTATCCGCCGTTTGCCTTCAAACATATATTCATAAGTCGCATCGGGGTCCAGTTCGGAATACCTGACTGCACCCATCACAAAATAATCATTGTTATTCAGACGACCCTGCGTGCCGATAGGCAGGGTAAACAGTTTATCCTGCGCCACGCGCATGGCGTTGGCAGTAATCAACCGCGCTTTTTCCTTACCGACTTCCAATTGGCTGCCGCAGCTCGGGCAAATCAGAAAATCGGTGACACCGCTCAACCAATGGACGGACGACCCGCAATTCGGACAATTTTCCGAATGATGGCTGCCTTTCAGACGACCTGCCGTTTCACGGATTTGGTCATCGGTACGGGTATTCTGCAGTTTCAGTTCATTTAGACCGACCATACTGCCGTAATAGATTTCGGGAGGATCGTCGCCGTAATCTATCGTCAGGAAAAGACCTGAGCATCGCCAGTCTATGACTTTACTTGTCGTATCTGCAGTCAGCTTAAACGGCAATTCGCCCTGAGCCGCCGATTTTCTGAGGCTGATTTCACGCTTATCCGACGGAACAAAGTTTTTATTTTGAAAATTGAAATTGCAACCACCCGGCACGACGTCGTGAAAGTCCGGCACAACTTCAGGCGATTCAACCAAGCGCGTCATGGAATACAGGTCGCCGGATTCAGACAGCCAACCGGTTTGCCCGTCATCAAACAGCGCATACCATTCGTTCCACACACCGTCGTCGTATTGCACCTGAAGCCGTCCGACCAAGGTAAATGGGCGGGTAACGTATGTCCCTGTCGTGCCGATTTGCAGCGGGCTGAAATCTTCCAACAGAGCGGAATCGCGCCCGGAATCGACGATACTGTCATCCTGCCGCACCAGCATGCTGTTGCAGTAGCCGCACACCAGCGTAACGGCTGTCGCGGAATGCGCCTCAACAGGCGCGCCGCAGCTCGGGCAGTCGGTTTTGAAGAATGGGGTGTTTGACATGAATTTTCTTTTTCGGAATTTCAGACGACCTGGGGCAAACCAATACAGGCTTCAGCCGATGCTTAAAAAATACTGGCAAATAAATATCTTGCCGCATTTTCCAAAACGCAAACAGCGTCCGCACTATCCGTATGCCGATGCAGACCGCAGCAAACAAGCAGTCGGCAGCAATATGATTGTATAGTAAAACAAAACGGCTTGGGTACGGAATCAGGCAAGCACAGCCACATCCTACCGAGTTTAACCCATCTATACGACAAAGGTCGTCTGAAAACCTGTCATCGTTTATCTGCATCATTCGGACCATCACGCTATGTTTGATTTGTCCTATTCGCTCACAAATAGTCAAATTGATATTGTTATTTATTACAAATGCTGTATTATGTTCGGGTAATTGTAACAAATAAAACAATAACATCATAAACTCCCAATTATCTACAATATTTTCACGTCATTCAGACGACCTCATTCCACAGATTTTCGATTTTTCAACACCTCAAACCATTTTGTATGGCTTGTTCGTTAAATTTTGCGCGTTTTAAATTTGGAGAATCGACGTGAATTTTGACTATATTGCCCACGTCCGCCAAGACTCATCAGAAAATTGGCATTCCCATCCCCTGCAAAAACATCTACAAAAAGTCGCCCAACTCGCCAAGCGTTTTGCAGGGCGTTATGGGTCGTTGTTTGCCGAATATGCGGGGCTTTCGCACGATTTGGGGAAATTTCAGGAAGCTTTTCAGAAATATATCCGTAATGCATCCGGCTTTGAAAAAGAAAATGCCCATTTGGAAGATGTCGAATCTACCAAGTTGCGCAAAATTCCGCATTCCACTGCCGGTGCCAAATATGCAGTAGAGCACCTTAATCCATTTTTCGGGCATTTGCTGGCATATCTGATTGCAGGACACCATGCGGGATTAGCGGATTGGTATGACAAAGGGAGCTTAAAGCATCGTCTGCAACAGGCAGATAATGAATTGGAGGCCTCTTTGTTGGGCTTGGCGGAGAGCGGTTTGCCCAAAGATTTTTTCCCGTTATCCGATGATGACTTGATGCGGGATTTTTTTGCGTTTTGGGAAGACGGGGCAAAGCTGGAAGAAGTGCATATTTGGCTGCGTTTTCTCTTTTCCTGCTTGGTGGATGCCGACTTTTTGGATACCGAAGCCTTTATGAACGGCTATGCCGATGCGGATACTGCGCAGGCTGCCGGATTGCGCCCAAAATTTCCCGGTTTGGATGAGTTGCACCGACGATATGAGCAATATATGGCGCAACTTCATGAGAAATCAGATAAAGATTCATTCTTAAATCAAAAACGCCATGCCATTTTGCAGCAATGTTTTTCTGCCGCAGAAACCGACCACACTTTGTTTTCTTTAACCGTGCCGACCGGCGGCGGCAAAACTTTGGCGAGCTTGGGGTTCGCTTTGAAGCACGCGCTGAAATTCGGCAAAAAACGTATTATCTATGCTATTCCTTTCACCAGTATTATCGAGCAGAACGCCGATGTTTTCCGCAAAGCATTGGGCGATGACGTGGTATTGGAACACCACAGCAATTTGGAAGTGAAAGAAGACAAGGAAACTGCGAAAACCCGCCTTGCCACGGAAAATTGGGACGCGCCGCTGATTGTTACCACCAACGTGCAACTGTTTGAAAGCCTGTTTGCGGCGAAAACCAGCCGCTGCCGCAAGATTCACAATATTGCCGATAGCGTGGTGATTTTGGATGAGGCCCAGCAGCTTCCGCGCGATTTCCAAAAGCCGATTACCGACATGATGCGGGTGCTGGCGCACGATTACGGCGTTACCTTTGTGTTGTGCACGGCGACTCAGCCCGAACTTGGCAAAAATATCGACGCATTCGGGCGCACTATTTTGGAAGGCCTGCCGGATGTGCGCGAAATTGTGGCAGACAAAATTGCCTTATCGGAAAAACTGCGCCGCGTCCGCATCAAAATGCCGCCGCCAAACGGCGATACGCAAAGCTGGCAGGAAATCGCCGATGAAATCGCCGCGCATCCGTGTGTTTTGGCAGTGGTTAATACGCGAAAACACGCCCAAAAACTCTTTGCCGCTCTGCCTTCTGACGGCATCAAATTACATTTATCCGCCAATATGTGCGCTACGCACCGAAGCGAAGTGATTGCGTTGGTTCGCCGATATTTGGCACTGTATCGCGCAGGCAGCCTGCACAAGCCTTTATGGCTGGTCAGCACGCAGTTGATTGAAGCCGGCGTGGATTTGGATTTTCCTTGCGTTTATCGGGCGATGGCAGGGCTGGATAGCATTGCCCAAGCGGCGGGACGGTGCAACCGCGAAGGCAAGTTGTCGTTTGGCGAAGTAGTCGTGTTCCGTGCCGAAGAAGGCGCACCCAACGGCAGCCTGAAACAGGGGCAGGACATTACCGAAGAAATGCTGAAAGCAGGGCTGCTTGGTGACCCGCTTTCCCCGTCGGCATTTGCCGAATATTTCCGCCGTTTCAACGGCAAAGGAGATGTGGATAAACACGACATTGCAAGACTCTTGACGGTAGAATCATCAAATGAAAATCCGCTGGCAATCAAATTCCGCACCGCTGCCGAACGTTTCCGCCTGATTGATAACCAAGGCGTGGCACTCATTGTGCCGTTTATCCCGTTGGCTCATTGGGAAAAAGACGGCAGTCCGCAAGTCGTCAAAGCAAACGAGCTGGACGATTTTTTTAGACGACATCTGGACGATGTGGAAGTTTCAAAATGGCAGGATATTTTGGATGAACAACGCTTTTTGCAGCCTGCCGACAATTCCTTCGGACAAACCGACCAACCACCGCTGCCCGAGCCGTTTGAAAGCTGGTTCAACTTGCTTGAAAGCGACCCGCTCAAACACAAATGTGTTTACCGCAAATTACAACGCTACACGATTACCGTGTATGAACACGAACTCAAAAAGCTATCTGCGAATGCCGTTTTTTCCAGAGCAGGATTGTTGGTGTTAGATAAGGGCTATTACAAAGCCGTGCTTGGTGCGGATTTTGATGATACGGCTTGGCTATCTGAAAATTCGGTTTTATGAAAAATGCCCCTATTTCTAGGGGCATTTTGCCATTTTTAACATGGCATTATAGTTTCAACACACAGCCACCCAGAAGCGACTGACCGCTAATAATCCATTTAATCAATTGTATGAAAAGAGGTTTAGCGTAGGCATATTTTACAGTTTATTGAAAAAATAAGCGAATCACACTTGACATGAGTAGTGTGGTAATATTAATATGGCTTTATAGAATTATTAATGAGGAGTCGATATGAGTTTCATTTTAGAAATTAGCGGTGATCTGGCGTGCTTTACCAGGCCTGAGCTCAAGGTGGAACGGGTTAGTTATCCCGTAATTACACCATCAGCAGCACGAAATATCCTAATGGCAATCTTGTGGAAACCCGCCATTCGATGGCAGATACAGAAGCTCGAGATTCTCAAACCGATTCAGTGGACGAATATCCGCCGTAACGAAGTGGGAACCAAAATGAGTGAACGCAGCGGCTCGCTCTATATTGAAGACAACCGTCAGCAGCGCGCATCCATGCTGCTGAAAGATGTTGCCTATCGCATCCACGCCGATTTTGACATGACAAGTGAAGCAGGCGAGGGCGACAACTACGTCAAATTTGCCGAAATGTTCAAACGGCGTGCAAAAAAAGGGCAGTATTTTCATCAGCCTTATTTGGGTTGCCGAGAGTTTCCCTGCCATTTCAGGCTGCTTGAAAAGGTTGAAGACGGTTTGCCGCGCGAAGACATCACCCAAGATTTCGGCTTTATGCTGTACGACATGGATTTCAGCAAATCCGACCCGCGCGATTCCAATAACGCCGAACCTATGTTTTACCAATGCAAAGCGATAAATGGCGTAATTACCGTGCCCCCAGCTAATAGCGAGGAGGTGAAACGATGATTCTGCACGCACTCACCCAATACTACCAACGCAAAGCCGAAAGCGATGGTGGTGTTGCCCCGGAAGGGTTTGAAAACAAAGAAATCCCGTTCATTATTGTTATAGACAAACAGGGCAAATTTATTCAGCTTGAAGATACCCGCGAGTTGAAAAATAAGAAAAAAGTTGCCCGCACTTTTTTAGTGCCGAAAGGCTTGGGCAGGAGCGGTTCAAAATCCTACGAAGTAAGCAATTTATTGTGGGATCACTACGGTTATGTGCTTGCCTATGCCGGAGAAAAAGGGCAGGAGCAGGCAGATAAACAGCATGCCAGCTTTACTGCCAATGTAAACGAATTGAAACAGGCGTTGCCCGATGATGCAGGTGTTGCCGCCGTTGCCGCCTTTTTGGCTTCTGCGGCAGAAAAAAGCAAAGCCATGCAGGCTGCAAATTGGGTGGAATGTGCCAAAGTCAAAGGCTGTAATCTCAGCTTCCGCTTGGTGGACGAGGCAGTAGATTTGGTTTGTCAATCAAAGGCGGTTCAGGCATATGTGAGTCAAGCTAATCAGGCACAATCCGATAATATCCCAAAAGGCATTTGTCTAGTAACGGGCAAACTTGCGCCGATTGCGCGGTTGCATAATGCCGTGAAAGGTGTGAACGCCAAGCCCGCCCCGTTTACATCGGTAAATCTGTCGGCTTTTGAATCATACGGCAAAGAGCAGGGCTTTATCTTTCCTGTGGGTGAACAAGTCATGTTTGAATACACCACAGCCTTAAACACCCTGCTTGCCGGTGAAAACCGCTTCCGTATCGGCGATGTAACAGCCATCTGTTGGAGTGCGAAACCGACTCCGTTGGAAGAGTATCTTGCTTCGCTGATTAGCGGCGGCGGCAAAGACAATCCCGATGCCCATATTGATGCGGTCAAATCACTTTATAAAAGCTTGTACAACGGCAAATATACAGAACCTGACGGCAAAGAAAAATTCTACCTTTTAGGTCTATCGCCCAATTCCGCGCGGATTGTCGTCCGCTTTTGGCATGAAACCACTGTTGCCGCCTTATCCGAAAGCATTGCGGCGTGGTATGACGATTTGCAGATGGTGCGTGGCGAAAACTCGCCATACCCCGAATATATGCCGTTGCCGCGCCTGTTGGGCAATTTGGTGTTGGACGGCAAAATGGAAAACCTGCCATCTGACCTGATTGCCCAAATAACCGATGCCGCACTTAACAACCGCGTTTTACCCGTCAGCCTGTTGCAGGCTGCTTTGCGGCGCAACAAGGCGGAACAGAAAATTACCTATGGCAGGGCAAGTCTGCTTAAAGCCTATATCAATCGCGCAATCCGCGCGGGTCGTCTGAAAAACATGAAGGAGCTAACGATGAGCTTAGATAGAAACCGTCAAGACATCGGCTATGTGCTGGGGCGGCTGTTTGCCGTGCTGGAAAAAACACAGGCCGAAGCCAATCCCGGCTTGAACGCCACCATTGCCGACCGCTATTTCGGTTCGGCAAGCAGTACGCCGATTGCCGTATTCGGCACACTGATGCGCCTGCTGCCGCACCATTTGAACAAGCTGGAATTTGAAGGACGTGCCGTACAACTGCAATGGGAAATCCGCCAGATTTTGGAACATTGTCAGAGATTTCCCAACCATTTGAATTTGGAACAGCAAGGCCTATTCGCCATCGGTTATTACCACGAAACCCAATTCCTGTTTACCAAAGACGCATTGAAAAACCTGTTCAACGAAGCGAAAACCGCATAAGGAGCAAATGCTATGACTATTGAAAAACGCTACGACTTTGTCTTTTTATTTGACGTGCAAGACGGCAACCCCAACGGCGATCCCGACGCAGGCAACCTGCCGCGTATCGACCCGCAAACCGGCGAAGGTTTGGTAACCGATGTTTGCCTGAAACGCAAAGTCCGTAACTTTATCCAAATGACCCAAAATGACGAGCATCACGATATCTTTATCCGCGAAAAAGGCATTTTGAACAACCTGATTGACGAAGCCCACGAGCAGGAAAACGTAAAAGGCAAAGAAAAAGGCGAGAAAACCGAAGCTGCTCGCCAATACATGTGCAGCCGTTATTACGACATCCGCACATTCGGCGCAGTGATGACTACCGGCAAAAATGCAGGACAAGTGCGCGGTCCCGTGCAACTGACTTTTTCTCGCTCTATCGATCCCATCATGACCTTGGAACACAGCATTACCCGCATGGCGGTTACCAACGAAAAAGATGCCAGTGAAACCGGCGACAACCGCACCATGGGGCGCAAATTCACCGTCCCCTACGGCCTATACCGCTGCCACGGCTTCATTTCTGCCCATTTCGCCAAACAAACAGGCTTTTCCGAAAACGATTTAGAGCTGTTTTGGCAGGCACTTGTCAATATGTTCGACCACGACCATTCCGCCGCACGCGGACAAATGAATGCACGCGGGCTTTATGTGTTTGAGCACAGCGGCAGCTTGGGCGACGTACCTGCTGATAGTCTGTTCAAACGCATTCAGATAGCCAAAAAAGATGGTGTGGAAGTAGCAAGGAGTTTTGACGATTACCTTGTCAGGGTAGACGATCAAAATCTTGGCGAAACCAAGCTGCTGCGTAAATTAGGCTGAAAATGACCGCACTTTTAACCAAAACCCAAGGGGAAAATCAGGACACGCGCCTGATTCCCCTTTCAGCCCTGCAACACTACGCCTTCTGCCCGCGCCAATGCGCCTTGATTCACAACGAGCAGGCGTGGGCGGAGAACTATCTGACCGCACAGGGCAAGGCGCTGCACGAGCGGGTGGATTCGGGTGAGCCGGAAACGCGCAAGGGCGTGCGCTTTGAGCGGACGGTACATGTGTCGGCGGAGAAACTGGGCATCAGCGGCGTGTTGGATTTGGTGGAAGTGGAAACGAAAACAGGCCGTCTGAAACCCGTGGAATACAAACGCGGCAAGCCCAAACCCGATCCGATGGACGAAATCCAGCTTTGCGCCCAAGGCTTGTGTTTGGAAGAAATGACGGGGCAAACCGTCTCTGAGGGCGCGCTGTGGTATATGCAAACCCGCCACCGCGTCCCCGTTGTGTTTTCAGACGACCTGCGCGCCCAAACACTCGCCACCATCGCCGCCGTGCGCGAACTTTTAAAAAGCGGCCAAACCCCGCCGCCCGACTACGGTAAACGCTGCAAAGCCTGCTCGCTGGTGGAAATCTGCCAGCCGGAATTGTTGGGGAAACGGGATAGGAGTGTGAGGTATGTGGAGGGGTTGTTTGGGGAATATTAATACAATATAGGATTTTAAATTATGCACAAAAAATCAATGAAATTTACTTATAATGATGCTCTTTTAATAGTAAATAATTGGGCAAAAGATAAATTTATAAAAGAGAATATTGATTATGATGAATCTGGAGAAGTTCCATATTTTATACAATATCTTAATTATCGTTCGAAATTAGTAATTGCCAAACCCAGAAATGTTATTTTATCTAAGCAATTTTCTATTTCTCCCGAAAATAAAAAAGGCTTTGATAGATTAAAAGAAAAATTAATTAATGGAGAAGATGTTAATGCTTATTTAAGTAAGTCATCAATCATTGCTAATTCAGTTGATGGGATGTTAGATAATTTTGGTATTAAGCATTTCCACCTTGGAGAAATGGTAAAAAATGATTTTATTGAGAGGACTGGTGAAATTGCTTTGGGGCTTGTAACGGATAGTGAGGTATTTTTTGTTGTTAGTAAACAGCATGGAAAAGGATATGGAGATATTTGGTATGAAAAAGATGTTTTAGAAATTATTCACAAGGAAAAACCGAATCTCATTAGTCATTGTAAAGTAGAGAATATGATTGATATATCTCCAACTATTTCAGATACAAAAGATATAAAGTCTTATAGGAATTCAAATATCAATGGTGCCATAACACTAGATGATGGTAGTACTTATATGCCTTTTAATTTGGGGCAAACTTTAGCAGGTTATGGTATAGGCCATACTTCGTATACGCAACATATTGCTAAAACCATTTTTGATTTGGCAAATAGCTTATTAAAAAATAATAAAAATTATGTTTCTATTGAAGTTACTAAGTTTGATTTAACAGAAGAGGGCAAGCCAAAATTTTTGGAGTTTAAGTTATGGGATGGAAATAAGTATGAGTTAGTACCATTTTCAGGTAGCCCAACTTAATCAATTCCCAAAGTGTAGTTTGTGTAGGTCAGATACTTGTATCCGACAACTACTTTGATATTTATATGATTTGAAATTGTTGCGGTAATTTTGAAAATGTCGGATTCGAGAATCCGACCTACCGTTTTTCAGGTGGATCAACCCTGTTAAATACCCAAAAAAGTGTGGTCAAACCCCAAGGAATTTTCCCATGCGCAAACTACAAAACACGCTCTACATCACCACCCAAGGCAGCTATCTGCATAAAGAGCGGGAGACGCTGGTGGTGGAGCAGGAGCGCAAGAAGGTGGCGCAGTTGCCGGTGCATTCCATCGGGCATATTTTCTGTTTTGGTAATGTGCTGGTGTCGCCGTTTTTGTTGGGGTTTTGTGGCGAAAATAATGTGAATTTGGCGTTTTTTACGGAAAATGGGCGTTATTTGGGGCGACTTCAGGGGCGGCAGAGCGGTAATGTGCTGTTGCGTCGGGCGCAGTATCGGGTGTCGGAGCAAAATCCTGTGCCGATTGCGCGCAATATCATTGCGGCGAAGATTCAGGCGAGTAAGCGGGTGCTTCAGCGGCAGATTCGCAATTACGGCGAGAATGCGGCAATTCAAAGTGCGGTGGATTCTTTGAACATTTCGCTGCGGCAGTTGAAGAGCGCGGCGGAGCTGGACGTGGTGCGCGGCATTGAGGGGGATGCGGCGGCGCGTTATTTTGGCGTATTTGGGCAGCTTTTGAGCGAAAAAAGCGGCTTTTCTTTTGACGGGCGCAACCGTCGTCCGCCCAGAGACGGGGTGAATGCGCTGTTGTCGTTTGTGTACAGCATTCTGGGTAAGGACATCAGCGGCGCGCTGCAAGGCGTGGGGCTGGATCCGCAGGTGGGCTTTCTGCACGCCGACCGACCGGGGCGCGACAGTTTGGCGCAGGATATTTTGGAAGAATTCCGCGCGTGGTGGGCGGACAGGCTGGTGCTGTCGCTAATTAACCGTGGACAACTCAAACCACATGATTTTGTTGCCGAAGCAAGTGGTGCGGTAAGTTTGAAAGTGGATGCGAGGAAGCTGTTGTTCCAAGCTTTGCAGGCGAAAAAGCAGGAAAAAATCGTTCATCCGTTTTTGGGGGAGGAAGTGGAAATCGGGCTACTGCCGTATATTCAGGCAATGCTGCTGGCGCGCCATTTGCGCGGGGATTTGGCGGAATATCCACCGTTTTTGATGAGATAGGTTTGCAGGCTGCCTGAAAACGGGTTGGATGTTTTCAGACGACCTCTAAAGCAGCCTGCACATGGGAATACAAAATGCTGATGCTGATTACTTACGATATTTCGCTGGAAGACGCGGAAGGACAGGCAAGGTTGCGGCGCGTGGCGAAATTGTGTCTGGACTACGGCGTGCGCGTGCAGTATTCAGTGTTCGAATGCGACATCGCACCCGACCAGTGGGTTGTTTTAAAAGACAAACTCTTGAAAACCTACAACCCTGAAACCGACAGCCTGCGCTTTTACCATTTAGGCAGCAAATGGCGGCGCAAAGTGGAACACCACGGCGCGAAACCGGCGGTGGATGTGTTTAAAGATACGTTGATTGTATAAATCGCCAACCTGCGGTTCTCATGAAAATGCGGCAGGGTTGGCGAATGGGGATTGTTCTTTAACAATCAGGATATTGCGAATGCGGGTGTAACGGAAAAGGCTGTGTTATACTCGCGTTCGCGCTTTTCTTGGGAGCTTAGCGAAATCGGGGCTGCGAAACCTGATGGAGCAAGGCTTTTGAGAGAGGCTCCAGCCGCCTTCGGGCGGCTGTGTGTTGAAACCTCAAATCTTTTATGCAATATAAAACAATGCTTTCCAGCCGCCTTCGGGCGGCTGTGTGTTGAAACTCCTGATACTGTATGTTCTCAATGGTATTCGTATCCAGCCGCCTTCGGGCGGCTGTGTGTTGAAACGTCATAAAACCGACCTTTCCCAACGGGAGCAGGGGACCAGCCGCCTTCGGGCGGCTGTGTGTTGAAACATAGACTGCTTTATATCTTTCCTAAGCGGAATCCCAGCCGCCTTCGGGCGGCTGTGTGTTGAAACAGGCTTGGCAGAAACGCCAAAAACAGGCGTCCCACCAGCCGCCTTCGGGCGGCTGTGTGTTGAAACCTGCACATCATCCATCAGAGACTGCTCATCTTCGCCAGCCGCCTTCGGGCGGCTGTGTGTTGAAACTCCTGTATTACTTTTGCGCTACGTTGGTTTTTCATGCCAGCCGCCTTCGGGCGGCTGTGTGTTGAA
>NZ_KV800985.1:45704-45996 GCF_001810355.1 Neisseria sp. HMSC074B07
CAGCCGCCTTCGGGCGGCTGTGTGTTGAAACACGGGACATCGGGACGCATCCATTCTTCCAAGACCAGCCGCCTTCGGGCGGCTGTGTGTTGAAACCGATGCATCTTATGTGCATATGATGCTTAATGAAGCCAGCCGCCTTCGGGCGGCTGTGTGTTGAAACTGCCATGAACGCTTGAAGCTCCGCATTTCTGCGGCCAGCCGCCTTCGGGCGGCTGTGTGTTGAAACATAAAACTCTTTTTCAAGCTGTTTAAAGCTGGTTCCAGCCGCCTTCGGGCGGCTGTGTGTTGA
>NZ_KV800985.1:46096-46397 GCF_001810355.1 Neisseria sp. HMSC074B07
CAGCCGCCTTCGGGCGGCTGTGTGTTGAAACTGGTGGCAAAGCATACCAACGTTTCTCCCAGCGGCGACCCAGCCGCCTTCGGGCGGCTGTGTGTTGAAACCTATCATTTAAACAAGAATAAAGAGTGGGTAAACCCAGCCGCCTTCGGGCGGCTGTGTGTTGAAACTGATAACTCAAATGCCTGGTCGAATTGATAAACATGCCAGCCGCCTTCGGGCGGCTGTGTGTTGAAACTGCCTCAGAGCGTGGTGGCGATGATTACAGTCATCCCAGCCGCCTTCGGGCGGCTGTGTGTTGAAA
>NZ_KV800985.1:46497-46792 GCF_001810355.1 Neisseria sp. HMSC074B07
CCAGCCGCCTTCGGGCGGCTGTGTGTTGAAACACTATTTGTAACTCTTTTTCACTTTTTAAAAAGCCAGCCGCCTTCGGGCGGCTGTGTGTTGAAACCTGAATTATAACGATTTAGCATCATCTCTTTTTCCCAGCCGCCTTCGGGCGGCTGTGTGTTGAAACTTGGACATTTTTAATGGTTTTCAACAAAGCACTAACCAGCCGCCTTCGGGCGGCTGTGTGTTGAAACAAGGAAATACTTTAATTTGCGGTCATCAAGATATCCAGCCGCCTTCGGGCGGCTGTGTGTTGAAA
>NZ_KV800985.1:46892-47185 GCF_001810355.1 Neisseria sp. HMSC074B07
AGCCGCCTTCGGGCGGCTGTGTGTTGAAACTTTTCATATCAGCACCTATAATATTATAATATTTCCAGCCGCCTTCGGGCGGCTGTGTGTTGAAACACGAAGGGGATAGAAGTAAAAGAACTTGCCTTAGCCAGCCGCCTTCGGGCGGCTGTGTGTTGAAACTCTATCCCCGTAGGGATTTAATGATGGCTTTGAACCAGCCGCCTTCGGGCGGCTGTGTGTTGAAACTACAACAACAGTTTATCCATATGATAAATGGCATGCCAGCCGCCTTCGGGCGGCTGTGTGTTGAA
>NZ_KV800985.1:47285-47516 GCF_001810355.1 Neisseria sp. HMSC074B07
CCAGCCGCCTTCGGGCGGCTGTGTGTTGAAACCCAAAGGGTCAATCATAGGCAATACTTCGACACCCCCAGCCGCCTTCGGGCGGCTGTGTGTTGAAACGACGTAACGCGCATCTTTTTGACCCCAGTTGACCCAGCCGCCTTCGGGCGGCTGTGTGTTGAAACGGTTATCTGTGTTCACTGAACACAAAATTCCGTTAACCAGCCGCCTTCGGGCGGCTGTGTGTTGAAA
>NZ_KV800985.1:47616-47913 GCF_001810355.1 Neisseria sp. HMSC074B07
AGCCGCCTTCGGGCGGCTGTGTGTTGAAACGACAAATACTCCTCTCAAACGGGCTTGGGCTGTTGTCCAGCCGCCTTCGGGCGGCTGTGTGTTGAAACAAGCAATCCGCCAAGAAGTCGTCAAACACTTGCAACCAGCCGCCTTCGGGCGGCTGTGTGTTGAAACTATGCGGAGCATGGTGGCAGTTTTGTTGGGATGTCCAGCCGCCTTCGGGCGGCTGTGTGTTGAAACAAAAGCTCGATGTCGGATTTGACGTCAACCTTTACCAGCCGCCTTCGGGCGGCTGTGTGTTGAAAC
>NZ_KV800985.1:48013-48437 GCF_001810355.1 Neisseria sp. HMSC074B07
AGCCGCCTTCGGGCGGCTGTGTGTTGAAACTCAAGCGGATTGCCGTTGCATTTTGCGATGGTTACCCAGCCGCCTTCGGGCGGCTGTGTGTTGAAACATTCTCGTGGTCGCCTATATGTGAAGCTGCCCAACCAGCCGCCTTCGGGCGGCTGTGTGTTGAAACTCCGTGAAAACATGGAAAAGTACGGATTCGGACCCAGCCGCCTTCGGGCGGCTGTGTGTTGAAACATCATCGGCATACTGCCTTATGCCTTGCTCTGTCCCAGCCGCCTTCGGGCGGCTGTGTGTTGAAACGACCGTACAGGTTGCCGCCGCGCCGCGCGCACCTCCAGCCGCCTTCGGGCGGCTGTGTGTTGAAACGCCAATCAGAACCAATTTGCCGCATACCTCGGTTCCAGCCGCCTTCGGGCGGCTGTGTGTTGAA
>NZ_KV800985.1:48537-48967 GCF_001810355.1 Neisseria sp. HMSC074B07
CCAGCCGCCTTCGGGCGGCTGTGTGTTGAAACACCCAAATCTTTCAGGATTGCCGCCAACGCATCGTCCAGCCGCCTTCGGGCGGCTGTGTGTTGAAACCAAGACGGCAAAGTCCACTTGGTTGCCAGCAAAGCCAGCCGCCTTCGGGCGGCTGTGTGTTGAAACCAAGACGCACTCGCGTCCATCGGCACGTCCGCCGCCAGCCGCCTTCGGGCGGCTGTGTGTTGAAACCAAGCTGTCAGGTTTACCAACATCCCCAAGTTATCCAGCCGCCTTCGGGCGGCTGTGTGTTGAAACGCAAAATCCTCGGGCGAAACGGTCAGGCTGCCTTGCCAGCCGCCTTCGGGCGGCTGTGTGTTGAAACAACAACGAACAGCTCGAGTTGATGAACCAAAAATCCAGCCGCCTTCGGGCGGCTGTGTGTTGAAAC
>NZ_KV800985.1:49067-49293 GCF_001810355.1 Neisseria sp. HMSC074B07
GCCGCCTTCGGGCGGCTGTGTGTTGAAACAGGCTAAGTATCTATATGACAACCCACCGCCTCCACCCAGCCGCCTTCGGGCGGCTGTGTGTTGAAACTTCGGTGCGCCGTTTGCGATAACGCGCGTCATGCACCAGCCGCCTTCGGGCGGCTGTGTGTTGAAACCTATTAAAACAAAAGTGTCAGAGGCTGATGGTTCCAGCCGCCTTCGGGCGGCTGTGTGTTGA
>NZ_KV800985.1:49393-49761 GCF_001810355.1 Neisseria sp. HMSC074B07
AGCCGCCTTCGGGCGGCTGTGTGTTGAAACTTTTGGGGCTGGGGGTTACGCTCGTCTCGTATGAAGCCAGCCGCCTTCGGGCGGCTGTGTGTTGAAACATCATCGGCATACTGCCTTATGCCTTGCTCTGTCCCAGCCGCCTTCGGGCGGCTGTGTGTTGAAACTCAATGGTCATGCGTATAGTCCAAGAATTACGCGCCAGCCGCCTTCGGGCGGCTGTGTGTTGAAACAACATAGACCGTCGTAGAATCGTATGCCTTACCCGCCAGCCGCCTTCGGGCGGCTGTGTGTTGAAACAACATCGATATGTTAACGCGTTAACACGTTAAGTCAACAACCCAGCCGCCTTCGGGCGGCTGTGTGTTGAA
>NZ_KV800985.1:49861-50360 GCF_001810355.1 Neisseria sp. HMSC074B07
GCCCAGCCGCCTTCGGGCGGCTGTGTGTTGAAACCCTTTTCCAAAAAGATATGCCGGAATCTCCAGTTCCAGCCGCCTTCGGGCGGCTGTGTGTTGAAACAAATCTGCCGAACATCACAAAAATTTCGGTCTCCCAGCCGCCTTCGGGCGGCTGTGTGTTGAAACATCTGTAGGAACGGAATAACCGTTTTAATTAGGGACCAGCCGCCTTCGGGCGGCTGTGTGTTGAAACCTATGTAAACCGGTGAACAAAGTGAACGGTTTACATCCAGCCGCCTTCGGGCGGCTGTGTGTTGAAACAAATCTGCCGAACATCACAAAAATTTCGGTCACGCCCAGCCGCCTTCGGGCGGCTGTGTGTTGAAACAACGTAGCCGTCATACATGAGGTTTTGAGGGCTTCCAGCCGCCTTCGGGCGGCTGTGTGTTGAAACCGACTTGGTAGCCCATTAGCAATCCTTATAGATACCAGCCGCCTTCGGGCGGCTGTGTGTTGAAAC
>NZ_KV800985.1:50460-50689 GCF_001810355.1 Neisseria sp. HMSC074B07
CAGCCGCCTTCGGGCGGCTGTGTGTTGAAACATCGGCTGAATATTTCCATTTTGAACAACATCCCCCAGCCGCCTTCGGGCGGCTGTGTGTTGAAACTGTATCTCTCCCCTGAAACGGGCGACATCGGACACCAGCCGCCTTCGGGCGGCTGTGTGTTGAAACCAAATGTTTAAACGGAATAATAATCGCCGTATCACCCAGCCGCCTTCGGGCGGCTGTGTGTTGAAA
>NZ_KV800985.1:50789-51015 GCF_001810355.1 Neisseria sp. HMSC074B07
AGCCGCCTTCGGGCGGCTGTGTGTTGAAACATAGTTACCGGCAACCTGACAAGATTCCAAGCTGCCAGCCGCCTTCGGGCGGCTGTGTGTTGAAACATTTTCTGAAATGCCGTTATTTTTTTGGTCCGGCCAGCCGCCTTCGGGCGGCTGTGTGTTGAAACTGTTTTAAGTTGATTGCTAAATTTATATCAGGAACCAGCCGCCTTCGGGCGGCTGTGTGTTGAAA
>NZ_KV800985.1:51115-51562 GCF_001810355.1 Neisseria sp. HMSC074B07
CCAGCCGCCTTCGGGCGGCTGTGTGTTGAAACGTTCAATCCGTATGCAATCGGCGTGGTAAATGGCAGCCAGCTGCCTTCGGGCGGCTGTGTGTTGAAACAGTCATCGCGTTTGGCAACGCTTCAGAAACTGCCCAGCTGCCTTCGGGCGGCTGGGTGTTGAAACCTGAGCTGTTGGGCGTTTTGGCTTCGGGCTGCATCCAGCCGCCTTTAGGCGGCTGGATGTTGAAACGGTCACGCGTACGCGCGGAATCGCGCCGATGGCGCCAGCCGCCTTTAGGCGGCTGTGTGTTGAAACATCGGCTCAGTCGCAGAACCGCGCATATCTGGATTCAGCCGCCTTCGGGCGGCTGGGTGTTGAAACACATCCTCGAAATCCCGCTCCGTCATCTCCCAGCCAGCCGCCTTCAGGCAGCTATATATAGTGGATTAAATTTAAATCAGGACA
>NZ_KV800985.1:51662-63072 GCF_001810355.1 Neisseria sp. HMSC074B07
GCCGTACTGGTTTAAAGTTAATCCACTATATCAGTACAACTCAGAGATTTCTTACAACAAAGGTCGTCTGAAAACCTTATCAATCGGTTTTCAGACGACCTTTTTCAGTCATCAACATAAGCCCGATACTTTGGAATAGGCTATGGGCATCAGACAGATAGGTCAGCCGATTCGGGTATCAGAATTTCACACCTTTATGCAAGGCTACGATGCCTGCGCTCATATTATGGTAATCAACGCTGTCGAAACCGGCATCCAGCATCATTTGTTTCAATGTTTCCTGGTCAGGGTGCATGCGGATGGATTCTGCCAGATATTGATAGCTGTCTGCGTCTTTGGCAATAAGTTTGCCCATGACCGGCAGCAGTTTGAAGGAATACAAATCGTATGCGCCTTCCAGTGGCTTGTAGACTTTGGAAAATTCCAACACCAAGAGCGTTCCACCCGGTTTGAGTACGCGGTACATTTCTTTGAGCGCGGCATCTTTGTGGGTCATGTTGCGCAAACCGAAAGCAACGGAAACCAGATTGAAATAGTTGTCGGGAAACGGCAATTTTTCGGCATCGGCAAGCGATACGGGCAGAATCAAACCTTCATTCAGCAGTCTGTCTCTGCCGACGGTCAGCATGGATGAGTTGATATCGGTCAGCCACACTTCGCCCTCTTTGCCCACACGCTTGGCCCAGCCGCGCGACAGGTCGCCGGTACCGCCGGCGATATCCAGCACTTTATCGCCCTTTTTCAGACGGGCGGTATTGATGGTGAAATGTTTCCAAACGCGGTGCAGGCCGGCAGACATGACATCGTTCATGATGTCGTAGTTTTTGGCTACGGAATGGAACACTTCGGCCACTTTACCTGCCTTTTCTTCTTCGTTTACGGTAGTGAAACCGAAATGGGTTTTGTGGTCGCTCATAGAGGTGCTTTCCTAAAATAATCTGAAATCAATATGGTTCAAACGGTATTTCGATTTTCAGACGACCTTGCTCTAGGGGTCGTCTGAAAGTTTAATCATTGAGAGGCAAACCTGTCTTTCAATTTGTTCATGGCTACGCCGAATGCTGAAATTTCATCTCTGAAGGTGATGGCATTTTTATCGTCATTCACGATATGCTTTTGCGGACCGGCTTAGCGTAGTCTATCAAATGGATGACTAAATAATCTTTTTTATTCAGGTAACAACGCAACTCGCCCATGCAGTGGCATTGTACCCTCAAGACCGTATCTTTCCAGCCGATTCTGTTTGACATCCGACAGGCTGATATATTTTTTCAAGCGAGGAACAGAGCCTGCTTTGCCGACATCCTGCTATCCGTCACAATGCCGCTTCAAAAAGAACAAACACGCTCAGTAATCAATGATGCCCGCCACAACCGCCGCTGCCGCAGGAATGCTTTTTACCGGCAACAAGATCGGCGGCACTCGGTATTCTGGAGGCTCCGGCTTCTTTTAACCTGCGGAGATAATCCTGCCAAAGCGCATCATAATCGTAAGCCAATTTGTAAAGATAAGCCCAGTCATACAAACCGCTATTATGACCGTCTGAAAAAGTAATTTTGAGCGCATACTGACCGACAGGATCCAAATCAGAAATCGTAACTTCTGCTTTACCTGTCTGCAAGACATCTTGTCCCGCGCCATGTCCGCGCACTTCGGCACTGGGAGAATAAACGCGGAGAAATTCGGCAGGAAGGGTTTTACGTTCGCCACGATAAACCAAAACCAAAGCCGATCGGTCATGTTGCAAACGGATTTCTTCAGGAATGTTGTTATCAACTTGGTTCATGTCATACCCCCATTTTCTTTCGCAGCACCGCTACCCGGATTGAAAAAACGCCGCCCAAAAACGCAAACAGCAAGATTAAAATGAGCGAAAAACGGATCAGCGCAATCCGCATCGACATATCCAAGCCCAAATCAAACACTGCCAAAACCACATATATCAGGAAAGAAAGCATCATCAGTCCGATACAGATAAAGGCATAACGCGTATGGGCGGCAATTTTCGGATGGCGGATCATTGTTTGAGAAACAAGAAATAAAATTTCCGCTATTCTAACAGTTTTACGGTTCACCCAAACAATAAAGTATCTTGCCCTACCCTGCTTTGTCTTGTTGCGTATGAAAGAAGGTCGTCTGAAAACCTGTTTGTGTTTCAGACGACCTTGATTGCTATTGCCAGATATAAAGTAAGACCGCTTTATCATTTTCTTCTTTCGGCGTTAACCGGACATCATCGCCTTTGTCTCCGGTAACCCGTACCACCATACCGCCGATCTGACGCTCCATGACTTCGAGTTTCGCTTTGCCGCGTTGGCGGTAAACATACTCTTCGCATTCCCGCTGACACCAAAAATCCTTCCAATGAATGAAATATTTCTTACCCGATTCAACTGCCAATTTTTCTCCGCCTTTAACGATAAAGTAAGGATAATCAGGCTTTTTCGTTCGGAAAGTCCATTCGGCTTTTTTGGATTTGCCATTGCGCTCATACTCGAATACGGCACGATACGCGGTATCGTATTCCAAAGGCAATAAAGGAAATAAGGCAAATTGACGATCAGAAAACGTTTGATTCGGATCATTGCTTGCCGTCAACACCTTGACCTTCTCTATCTCGGATTTGCCCTGATAAAGCTTGAACGACCGCATTTTGATTTTTCCGGCAGATTCCGAAAAAGCGATACTGACCGGATTGCCGGTAAATTCGTGTCCCGGCATGGGTTCGGGGTGTTCGCCGTGAAAATCCGGCATGGCAAAATCACCTTGCGGATAAACGACATATAAGAACTCGCGTTGCGCCTTGACTTCGTCCGCATAAACAACGGCGTTGTTGTTGCAGGCATTTTGATAATAACGCCGCCCCGGTTCAGGATAAACCCTGCCTAAACCGCAATAAAAATTAAACTGATGATTTCCCTGATTGATGGCGACCGATATCCGCCCATCACGATGCTCAAATGCCGCACCAGCTTCATCAATGCCTTGTTCCAACAGAGAGAAGCGGTGATAAATAGCAGTCATCAAACCGTCAATCTGCTGCTGAACCGGCAAATTGGTATCCATATCTTCAGGATACGGATAAAAACCGGTGGTGATATTTTCATGTACGCCATCATAAAGATAACCTACCTTGCGGGCGCGTTCATTCGGGCGGTAGCCGGTAAAAAACGGATTGCTGCGATGACGTTCGTCATGACCGTCTTCAGGGTTCTGCAACAAATAACGCGCATGATTGCGGGCGGACTTTTCTAAAACCGACGAATGCGCCAAAGTCGGCAGCCCCGCGCCTGCACGCAAAAAATTCAGGTAAGCCAATCCGCCGAATGAAGACACGGAAGACCTGTCATGCGGTGACTCAGCATGAATCAGCTCGTCCTGAGAAATTCTATGGTTTTGCTGATAATAAAAAAAACCAAAAGCCGCAGCCAACAGCGCAAGCCAGAAAATGAGATTTTTCATATTGTTATAAATAGATAGTGGATTAAATTTAAATCAGGACAAGGCGACGAAGCCGCACAGTACATATAGTACGGAACCGATTCACTTGGTGCTTCAGCACCTTAGAGGAATCGTTCTCTTTGAACTAAGGCGAGGTAACGCCGTCGGTTTAAAGTTAAGCCACTATAAGTAAGAAGACGGCTAAAGATATGCCCATTTCATTGCCAATCCCGAATCATACAGGATAAAGGTCGTCTGAAAAACCAAAACCCCGACTACAAACCATGTAATCGGGGTCGGCATTAAAAAAGACTTAGTATTGGTATTGATTCTGCTCAGGATATTGGTTCTGCGTCGGGTAGGGATACTGATTCTGTCCGGACATTTGAGGTTGCTGTACTTGTTGGCGGTTGTCTATTCTGCTGCCGGTACGTTCCAATGCCTGACCTGCCTTACCGATACCGTGACCAATACCGCTGACAGAACGCCCGATAATGCGTGAACCGTCTTCCCGAACGCCGTTCCAAGTATTGTGACAGCCTGCCAAAGTCAATAAAACCAGTGCAACAGATAATGCTTTCATGATGTGCTCCTATCGTTAGTATAGCCAATCCGCAGCTTTAAAAACTGCGGGTATGTTCCCATTGACAGTAATCAATCTCAGAGAGTTTATCGATTTTCCTGATTTTACGAGCGCATAACAAAAACACTTGGTAAGAGTCATAAATATTTTCAGACGACCTTTTGCACATCTGTCCTTAAGATGTCTGAATATGCTCTTGAAGAATCAAACCTCCAAGTTTTTACGCCACAACACCAACAGTTTGCCGATATGCTGAACCAGTTGCGCATCAACAGCTTCGCACAGCGCATTGCAAATTTCAACGCGCTCGGCTCGGTCGTCGCCGAATACACGGACCTTAATTAATTCATGCGCCGTCAGGGCGGCATCGGTTTCTTTGATAACGGACTCGGTCAAACCTTGCTGTCCCACCATTACAACAGGATGAAGGTGATGGGCGCGGGCTTTCAATTCCAAAATTTCTTTGGTACTTAATTTATTGTCAGTCATGTTCTAGTGCTTGAAAAGAAAGAATAGTGCGGCATTGTACGCGATTTGGCGCAATCTCGGGGGAAAATAACGTACAATACGGCGTTTCTCTAAATCATTAAATAAATTATGGCAGTACGTTCAAAATCATCAAAAGCCTGGCTTCACGAACACGTCAACGATCATTACGTCCACATGGCACAAAAAGACGGCTATCGCGCCCGCGCTGCATATAAACTGCTGGAAATCAACGGAAAAGACAAATTAATCAAACCCGGCACAGTTTTGGCGGATTTAGGCAGCGCGCCGGGCAGCTGGTCGCAAGTAGCGGCAAAACTGGTCGGCAATTCAGGGCGCGTGTTCGCATTGGATATCCTGCCTATGGATGAAATAGAAGGCGTTTCCTTTATTCAGGGCGACTTCAGGGAGGACGAAGTATTGGCGCAATTTGAAACCCTGCTGGACGCCCGACCGCTAGACCTTGTAATTTGCGATATGGCACCCAATATGTCGGGTAACGCCGTAACCGACCAAGCCCGCAGCTTTTACTTGTGCGAACTGGCTTTGGACTTTGCCGTCAATCATTTGAAAACGGGCGGCAGCTTTTTGGTGAAGGTATTTCAGGGAGCGGGCTATCAGGAATATATGGCAGCCATGCGCGAAATCTTCGGAACGGTGCAGACGCGCAAGCCCGAAGCATCACGCAATCGTTCCAGTGAGATTTATTTATTAGGAAAAAATAAACGCTGACAATACAGGCAGCGTGTTTTAAAATCTTCCTTTCGTTTATCTTAATATCATGGAGTCTGGCTAAGTGGGGAATACCTTTAAGTCCATCCTGTTATGGGTCGCTTTGTGCGTCGGTCTGATGGCTGCGTTCAACGCACTGACCAGCAAGCAGGAAAACAAGCAGCAAATCGAATACTCTCAATTTATCCAACAGGTAAACAACGGTGAAGTGAGCAACGTCAAAATCGAAGGCTCCGCCATCATCGGCTATCTGATCAAAGGCGAACGTACCGATAAATCCACTTTCTTCACCAATGCGCCTTTAGACGATAATTTGGTCAAAACGCTTTTGGACAATAAAGTCCGCGTCAACGTTATCCCTGAAGAAAAACCGAGTATCTTTACCAGCCTGGTTTTCAGCCTGCTGCCGGTATTGCTGCTGATTGGCGCATGGTTCTACTTCATGCGCATGCAAAACGGCGGCGGTGGCAAGGGCGGCGCATTCTCTTTCGGTAAAAGCCGCGCCCGCCTGATGGACAAAGAAACCAATAAAGTTACCTTTGCCGATGTTGCCGGTTGTGATGAAGTAAAAGAAGAAGTACAAGAAATCGTCGATTATCTGAAATCCCCCAACCGCTATCAAAGCTTGGGCGGCCGCGTTCCGCACGGCATTTTGCTGGCAGGCAGCCCGGGTACCGGTAAAACTTTGCTGGCAAAAGCCATCGCAGGCGAAGCCGGTGTGCCTTTCTTCAGCATTTCAGGCTCCGACTTTGTTGAAATGTTCGTCGGCGTCGGTGCAAGCCGCGTGCGCGATATGTTTGAACAAGCGAAGAAAAACGCCCCTTGTATCATTTTCATTGACGAAATCGACGCTGTCGGCCGTCAACGCGGTGCCGGCTTGGGCGGCAGCAACGACGAACGCGAACAAACCTTGAACCAGCTTTTGGTCGAGATGGACGGTTTTGAAAGCAATCATACCGTTATCGTCATCGCCGCAACCAACCGTCCCGACGTACTGGATCCGGCATTGCAACGCCCAGGCCGCTTCGACCGTCAGGTTGTTGTTCCGCTGCCCGATATCCGCGGTCGCGAGCAAATCCTGAAAGTCCACGCGAAAAAAGTACCTTTGGACGAATCCGTAGATTTGACATCATTGGCACGCGGCACGCCGGGCTTCTCCGGTGCGGATCTGGCCAACTTGGTCAATGAAGCCGCCCTGTTTGCAGGCCGCCGCAACAAAATCAAAGTCGACCAAAGCGATTTTGAAGATGCCAAAGACAAAATCTATATGGGTCCCGAACGCCGCAGCATGGTAATGCACGAAGACGAAAAACGTGCGACCGCCTACCATGAAGCAGGTCATGCGATTGTTGCCGAAAGCCTGCCGTTTACCGATCCGGTTCACAAAGTGACCATCATGCCGCGCGGCCGTGCGCTCGGTTTGACTTGGCAGCTTCCCGAACGCGACCGTATCAGCATGTATAAAGACCAAATGCTGAGCCAATTGTCGATTCTGTTTGGCGGACGCATTGCCGAAGACATCTTCATCGGCCGTATTTCCACCGGCGCATCCAACGATTTCGAACGTGCCACCCAAATGGCGCGCGAGATGGTCACCCGTTACGGCATGAGCGATAAAATGGGCGTAATGGTTTATACGGAAAATGAAGACGAAGTATTCTTGGGACGCAGCATTACCCGTTCTCAAAACATTTCCGAAAAAACCCAACAAGAAATCGATGCAGAAATTCGCCGCATCTTGGATGAACAGTATCAAGTAGCTTACAAAATCCTTGATGAAAACCGCGATAAGATGGAAATTATGTGCAAAGCCTTGATGGATTGGGAAACCATAGACCGCGATCAAGTGCTGGAAATTATGGCAGGCAAGCAACCCAGCCCGCCTAAAGATTACAGTCACAATCTGCGTCAGGACAATCCGGAACAATCTGAAACCGAAGCGGCAACACAAGCTCCGGAAGCAGTCAGTCAGCATGAACCTGCTTCCACAGAAACCGCTCAAGAGCCAACTGATAAAGCCCAAGAGTTATCTGACAAACCGGAAGACCAAGCTTGATCGCACAAAAGAAAACGGCAGCCTACAAGCCGCCGTTTTTTTGTTTGCCTCACCCTATTTTAGGGCTGATATCAACAATTATAGTGGATTAACTTTAAACCAGTACGGCGTTGCCTCGCCGTAATATCTGTATTGTCTGCGGCTTCGTCGCCTTGTCCTGATTTATAGTGGATTAAAATAAAAATGAGACAAGGCGACAACGCCCGCCGTGTACGGGTAGTACATAAGGGCGTTGGCAACGCCGTATCATTGCAATTTTAATCCACTATAAATTTAATCCACTATAAATCCAACGGAACGCAACCGAAAATCGCAAGCCTGCCATACAACAAGCCAAAGCTCGTTTTCACCCCCAAGCTCCCCACCGTTTTCAGACGACCTCTGCTATGATTACGCCTTCTATCTGTACTTCCCTCCTTTTATCATGCCCGCCAACGCCTCCATTCCAGCCTTCGATCCCCTAAGCATCCCCATAGCAGGTACCAATCTGATTGAAGCCTCTGCCGGCACGGGCAAAACCTATGGCATTGCGGCTTTGTTCACGCGCTTGGTCGTGCTTGAGCAGATGCCGGTCGAAAGCATTTTGACCGTTACTTTTACCAAGGCGGCGACAGCGGAATTGAAAACCCGTCTGCGCGCACGTTTGGACGAAGTATTGCAGGCTTTGGAGAGCGTGGAGGATACGGACAATCTTTCAGACGACCTCGCAGCATACTGCCGAGACAATCATCCGGGCGATGTGTTTCTGACCGGTTTGCTCAAACAGGCATTGGCTCAAGAAAGTCGGGCGCGGCTGATTGTCCGCCTCAAGGCTGCCATCGGGCAATTCGACAACGCCGCGATTTATACCATTCACGGCTTCTGCCAACGCATTTTGCGCGATTATGCGTTTTTGTGCCGCGCGCCTATGGATGTCGAGTTGACTGAAGACAACCGCGACCGCCTGCTGATTCCCGCTCAAGATTTTTGGCGCGACCGCATCGTCGATCATCCCGTTTTAGCGAAGTTGGTATTCCAACGCCGCCAAACGCCGCAAACCATGCTGGTGGCAATACAAAAGTTCGTCAGCCGTCCGTATTTGGTTTTCAGACGACCCGAAGCAGACCTAGTCGCCGCGCAGGAAAACTTTCGGAAAACATGGGAAAAAGTGCGTTCCAAACTGGACGCTTTGGAAGAAACATTCTGGCGCATCCGTCCGATATTAAATGGGCAATCCTATCAAGAAAAAACATTCAAGACCGTCTTTCTCGAACTCCACTCCGCCTCCCAATCCGATGCCCTTCCTTCTTTTAGCAAAACAACGGCAGAAAAGCTGCCTATGTTTGCCATAGAAGCTTTAGCGTCCAAAGTCAAAAAAGGCAATACTCCCGATACTGCCGCCTTTGCCGATTTGCAGATATTGGCGAATCTCGGCGCAGATTCAGCTGCCATCGTGCAAGCCGAAGAAGAGACGCTTACCCTGCTCCACCTCGACCTGCTTGACCATCTTAATGCCAGTCTGAGCGAGCAGAAAAAATCCAAGCGCGAACGCGGTTTCGACGATTTACTGCTTGATGTTTATGACGCATTGACCGACAACCCGCAGGCAGACTCGCTGGCTCAGGCAGTAGCGCAGAACTGGCGCATCGCATTGATTGACGAATTTCAAGACACCGACCCGCTGCAATACGAAATCTTCCGAAAAATCTTCATCAAACAAAACAAACCTTTATTCTTAGTCGGCGACCCGAAACAAGCGATTTACAGCTTTCGTGGCGCCGACATTTACGCCTATCTGCAAGCCGCAGCCGACTCGCAACACAGCTACACGCTGGCAACCAATTACCGCAGCCACGCCAAGTTGATTAACGGCATAGGCGCATTGTTCCGCTGCAAAAACCGCCCTTTCGTCTTGGACGGCATAGACTATACCGAAGTCGGCGCCGCACGTTCCGAAAGCCGTCTTTCGCCGCCCCAAACTGCCATACAGATACGCTGGCTCAACGGCAAAGACGACGAAGTACTCAACAAAGACATCTTGCGCCGCCGTGCCTCCGAATATTGCGCCGACGAAATCGCCCACACGCTCAACGAAGCTGCCGAGGGTCGTCTGAAATTCAAAGACAGGCCGGTCGTTTCGGGCGACATTGCCGTCTTGGTCAGGACGTTTAACGAAGGCGTGATGGTGGCAAAAGCGCTGAAAACGCGCGGCATACAAAGCGTTTTGCTCTCAAGAGAATCGGTTTTCACCACGCCCGAAGCCCTCGCCCTTGCCGCGCTGTTGGATTATTGGCTCAATCCCGGACAAATCGGCTCGCTGCGCTTTGTCTTATCCGGCACATTATTCGGCTACGACGCGCAAGCCCTGTATCAACTCAACCGCAACGAAGCCGAATTATTAAACTGGATAAACACTGCCGCCGAATCTGTCGCCATTTGGCGGAAAAGCGGGATTTATGCCGCGCTGCAACACTTCTCCTCGTTGCACGGCATCGAAACCGGATTGCTTGCACGCGGCGACGAGCGCGGCCTCACCAATTTCCATCAGCTTTTAGAGTGCCTCTCAGAAGAAGAAGGACAAAGCCTCAGCCCCGCCGCCCTACATCAATGGCTCAACGACCAAATCAGCCTGGCGCAAGAGAGCTCTGTCGGCGAATCAGGACTGTTACGGCTTGAAAGCGATGAAGCACTGGTCAAAATCGTCACCATGCATGCCTCCAAAGGTTTGCAATATCCTTTGGTCTATTGCCCTTTCGTTTGGGACGCGAAAGACATGAAGCCCGCCGATTGGCAAATCCTCCACACCGCCGACCACACCACGGAACTGCTTGCCAAATCGCAACTCAACGATGAAGACCGTATCCACCTTGCCGACGAAGAAATGGCGGAACGCCTGCGCCTGCTGTACGTCGCGCTGACCCGTGCCGAAGAGCAGCTCGTCCTTTATGCCGCCCATTGCGGCGATACCGCCGATTCCCCTTTCGCCTACCTGCTTGAAGGCAGCACCGACAGCAATCGGGTGTCTACCCGCCAAGCTTATGAACAAGAACGCAAAGCAAACAAAGCCCTAGGCGAGCTGCAAATGCTGAAAAACAACTGGCTGCGTTTCCTCAAAAATCCTCCCGAACATACCGACTTCAGCTTTTCCGAAGACGCGCCGCAACCCGCTGCCGCGCAAAACCGCCATCTTTCAGACGACCTCTATCAAGCCGCCGTTATCCCTGCCCGCGGATTTCAGTTCATCCGACATACCAGCTTTACCGGCCTCAGCCGCCAAGTCAAAACCCGAGACGACGAGCGCGAAGAATTACAACCCGCACTCGATCCCGCAGAAACCGCCGCCGAAACAGAAAGGTCGTCTGAAACCGCTCTCTCTGTTTCAGACGACCTCCTAAACACCGACATCCACCATTTCCCGCGCGGCGCCAACGCCGGCGTCTGTCTGCATGAAATGTTGGAAAAATTCGACTTTGCCCAAAGCACCGAAAGCCAAAGCAGCCTGATAGCCGAAACCTTGACCCGCTACGGCTTCGACCTACTCTGGACAGATGCCGTCAAACAAATGCTCGACACCTGCCGCAAAACGCGCCTTGTTGCACAAAGCCTGTCTGAAATCCCACCCGAACGCCGCCTTCCTGAAATGGGGTTCACCCTCTACACCGAAGACTTCAAACTCCATGACCTGCGTCGCTGGTTTGCCCGTGAAAACAGTTCCCTGCCGCCGGAATGTATCGAAGCCGCAGAAAGATTGGATTTCCAAGACGTACAAGGTTTTCTCAACGGCTTCATCGACATGGTCTGCCAAGATTCAGACGACCTTGTGTGCATCATCGATTACAAATCCAACCATCTGGGCGACAACGCTGAGTCCTATACGCAACAAGCTATGAACGAAGCCGTAGCAGACCACCATTACTACCTGCAAGCGCTCATCTACGCCATCGCCGTAGCCCGCTATTTCAAACTGCGCGGCAAACCGTTACCCAAACTCGCCATCCGATACCTCTTCCTGCGCGGATTGGACGGCACGGACAACGGCGTCTGGCAATGGAACTTGGATACCGAATCCTTAGCACAATGGCTGTAAATGGAATGAAAAAGGTCGTCTGAAAATATATAGTGGATTAACTTTA
>NZ_KV800985.1:63172-73762 GCF_001810355.1 Neisseria sp. HMSC074B07
CGCCGTACTGGTTTAAAGTTAATCCACTATACGTGCAAGCGTTTTCAGACGACCTTTGCTTTGTATTCATGCAATAAACCAGCACCTGTTTATTGTCTGTACTTCCCTTGCCTTATCCCGTCCTACGTTTCATCCGCAAACAAAAAGGTCGTCTGAAATCCCGATATCGGTTTCAGACGACCTGAGAAACTCGAATTATTTGCCTGCTGCTTTTTGCAGAAGAGCGTACAACTCGTCTTTCAGTTTCAATTTAGCTTTTTTCAGCTCTTCGATTTCTTCAGAGCCGCTGGTAACAGGGTTGTTTACCAAACCGGTAATTTTGTCATCCAGCTCGTTATGCTCATCAAACAATCGTGCAAAATGCGCATCTTCTTGTTTTAATTTTGAAATTAAATCGCGATATTCTGGAAACATTTTGTTTTCCTCTTTCGTTGATATGGATAAAACGGCGCAATGCCAAGAAACTGATGGAAATCTCTATAGTTTCATTATAACAAAGCTATCGCTTTTATTCAGCCTTTTTTATCAGGCTGAGTCTGAGCGATATCAAACCCATTCGTTCGTAGAACAGCTTTTAAATATCCTTGTTTTGACACAATATAAAGAAAGTAACAAGACATTATTTTCTCAATATTTATCAATACACTGCATAAAACCTGATTAAGCCCGCAATCCAAATATAGTGGATTAACTTTAAATCAGGACAAGGCGGACGAAGCCGCACAGTGCAGATAGTACAGAACCGATTCACTTTGGTGCTTCAGCACCTTAGAGGAATCGTTCTCTTTGAACTAAGGCGAGGTAACGCCGTCGGTTTAAAGTTAAGCCACTATATAATGGGTTTCAACAATACGTTAGCTATAAAAAGTCGTCTGAAATAAGAATAGCTTTTTTCAGACGACCTTTCTAATAACTCTTGGGATGCGTTATCAATAAAGTGAAAGATTAATGAAGGTCGTCTGAACAACATAATGATTTCAGACGACCTATTCTCTTCCCATTATTCAAATAAAACGTCTATTCCGTCTTCGCCCAACTCCAATTTTGCATGTTCAGGCATATGCCCTGCGGTTTGCTGCCATTGCAAAAAGCTTTGCGCGATAGCAGGCATGACTTGGCGGTTGAGCAAATGGTCGATATTGCGTGCGCCGCTGTCGCCGGTAGTGCAAGAATCAGCCAGAAGCGCTGCAAAATCTTCGCTGTAACTGAGGCGTGTTTGATGGGCTTCGTACAGTCGGTCAGCAATTTTGTCCAGCTTCAGTCTGACGATTTGAGCCAATGCCTCTTTTTCCAACGGACGATAAGGAACAACCTGCATACGCGCCAACAGAGCAGCTTGGAAATGGTCTGTCAGTATCGGACGAATCGCTTCTGCCAACTCTTCCAGACTGAATTCAGGCGTTTCATCGGTTTCAACAGGGTCGTCTGAAACGCAGGCGTTTTCAGACGAGCCATCAGGCATTTGTGCAGAAAGTTCGACTTCAGTGTCCACAATCTGCTCTTCTTGCACGTTTTGCTCTTTACCCTCTTCTGCAACAGCTTCTTCTGTTTCTTCAGGTTCTTGCGGTTTCAGCAATTGGGTCAATTCGTTCGCACCCAGGTTTGACGTCATCAGGATAACGGTATTTTTGAAATCGATTTCCCGACCTTCGCCGTCACGCATCATGCCTTTGTCGAAGACTTGGTAGAAGAGATTAAGAATGTCTTTATGGGCTTTCTCGACTTCGTCCAATAATACGACGCTGTAAGGTTTTTGACGTACTGCTTCGGTCAAAACGCCGCCTTCGCCATAACCGACATAACCCGGAGGCGAGCCTTTGAGTTGGGAAACGGTATGCGCTTCGCGGTATTCGGACAGGTTGATGGTAATCAGCGATTTTTCGCCGCCGAACAGCGCATCTGCCAAAGCCAGCGCCGTTTCTGTTTTACCTACGCCGGACGGACCGCTCAACAGAAATACGCCCAATGGGGAATCGTTGGTTTTTAAACCAGCTTTAGCGGCTCTCAAACTTTGCGCGATAGCATGAATGGCTTCACTTTGCCCAACCACGCGTTTCTCAAGCAGGCTTTCCAGTTGCAGCAGGTTTGCCAGTTCGTCTTTGAGAACGCTGCCTGCGGGGACGCCCGTCCAATCGGCAATAATATCGGCGATTACGGTCTCATCAACGCTGGTGAAAATCAACGGTTTGCCCGCGACAACGGCATCAAGCTGTTGCTGTTTCTCGGTCAGACTGTGTTGCGCGGCTTGTCGCTCTTCAGAAGTCAATTCTGTATTCTTGGCAGCTTCCATCAAGGATTGGATTTCATCCGCCAATTGTTTTTCTTCCTGATATCGGCGGTTCATTTCTTCGCGCTCTTCATTCAATTGGGCAATCTCTTGCTCAACTTGTCGAATGTTATCTTGCTGCGAAGCATTCAGACGACCTAATTGCTTGTCGGCATCCAATGCCTCCAGCTCGCGTTGCAGTGAAGAAATTTGGGCATCCATCAAACCGAAAATATGAGGCACGGTATCCAAACTCATGCGGACGCGTGCGGCTGCCGTATCCAACAAATCTACGGCTTTGTCCGGCAGTTGGCGGCCGGTAATATATTTTCGGGAAAGTTGTACGGCTGCAATGACGGCGGAGTCCTGAATATGGACTTTATGGTAAGCGGCATAACGTTGCTTCAAACCGCGGAGCATGGTGAACGCAGCCTCATCATCGGGTTCGTCAACTTTGACCATTTGGAAACGGCGTTCCAACGCGGCGTCTTTTTCAAAGTATTGTTTGTATTCGCTCCAGGTTGTCGCTGCGATGGTACGCAATTCACCCCGCGCCAAAGCCGGTTTTAAGAGGTTGGCTGCATCCGCGCCGCCTGCACTGTTTCCTGCACCGATTAACGTATGCGCTTCGTCGATGAATAATAAAACGGGTTCTTCAGAATTCTGAACAGCCTCGATAACATTGCGCAGGCGTTGTTCAAATTCGCCCTTCACCCCCGCACCCGCTTGCAGAAGACCTAAGTCCAACACCAATACTTGGGTGTTTTCCAATATCTTAGGCACCTCGCCTGAAGCGATTTTCAATGCCAGACCTTCTACCAATGCAGTTTTACCGACACCCGGTTCGCCAACCAGAATCGGGTTGTTCTTACGGCGACGCGACAGAATATCCATCATTTGACGGATTTCGGTTTCGCGTCCAAATACAGGGTCAATACCGCCCTGAGCGGCTTTTTCAGTCAAATTGACGGTAAAACGTGCAAGCGCATCGTTTTGTCCTGCTGTAGCGGTTTGTTGGGGTTTAGATTCCGCTGAAACTGTATGCTGACCTTCTTCTGAAGCCGGCTGCGCAAATGTATTATTCTCACCTTCGATAGAAACTTCGTCCAACCAAGTTTTCAGACGACCTATCTGTGTTTCAGTCAGGCTTAATAAGGGCCATGCTTCCTGCGTCATCAGACGGTAAGGAGATTTCAGCAATGCCTGATATAGGAAAGCCGAACGGATTTCAGATGCACCTTCGTCACTTGCCAACAACCATGCATCCGACAATAAACTAATCAATGATTTAGACAAAGAAGGATTACCACGAACATTGCGTGGAAGTTTGTCCATCGTACTCAACAAAGGATTCCAAATATTTTCTAAATCAATTTCGTAACGCCTCAATAAGGCATTAACGTCTCCATCCCCTAGTTCGAGCAATTTGATAAATAAATGGTCAACCGTAATTTCGGCATGACCTCGTGTTTGACATAAGCCGGCTGCAGCTTCCATCGCCTGCTGACAATGCGTGTTCAGACGACGTAATAATAATGCTTGATCATGTGCAGACATTTGATATCCCTGATGTAAAAATGTGTTATAAAAAAGTGCTACCTTTATCAGGCAGCACTTTATGTGGATTATTAAGCGCGGCTTTCGTTCCAGCTGTCGGAATGAATGATGTTTCCGTCTTTATAAGTCCAAGTGATTTTTTCGTAACGCAATTCAACGCGTTCCAAGTGATTGTAACGTTCGCGAGCAGGATCTTTGATGTTGTGCATTACAGGACCTACTGCTACAACTTTAACGTTGTCCAGTTTGGTATTGAAATACTCTTTCTCTTGACCGGAAGCGTCAATTTGGTACCACTTGATTTCTACTTCTTTCAAAGTTTGACCAGTTGTTACTGCTTTGTACAGGTATGGTGAAGAAGCATCGTATTCTTTAAACAATACGATAGGTTCGTGAACGCGAGTACCTGTCAGTTTGCCGGTATTGGCATCCGTAGGAATACGGACATTGTGCAGAAACTCAACGATTTCAACGCTGTCTTCGCGACCATTGACGTCAACAGAACCTTTAATAACGGAACCGCCGTCGTCTTTCAACCACATATAAGCAGGAATTGCCATATTTTTACTCCTTAGTTTTATTGAAAACGCCTTAAGTTGTGAGGCTTAAAGCAACTTGTGCTGCATTAAATTTACTGTTTTACAGCTGGAATCAGTATGATCTCAACCCTACGGTTTTTGGCCTTACCTTCTTCCGTCTGATTATCTGCAATAGGCTTGGTATCACCCAATCCTTTAACCTCAAACCGACTCTCCGGAACATTAGAAGAGATAACCAACCAATCTTTGACCGATTGAGCACGCTTTTCTGATAATTGCTGATTAGAAACAGGATTTCCAACATTATCAGTATGTCCTTCAACTAAAATTCGTGTATCAGGATGTGACTCGATTGCTTTTAATGCACCAATCAATGCTTTATTGGCATTATTTTTTAGTTCAAACTGACCTGTTTCAAACAAAGCCAAGCTGTCTAAAGTAATAACTACAGGTTTCACAGGTTCCGGTTTTATCGGTTTCGGAGGTGGAGGATCTTTCGGCATTAAGGCTTTTAACTTTGGAATATATAAATCCGCACGATATAACCCTAATCCTAAATGTGCTGGTACACCCTCATCACGGTATTTCTCAAGCAATTGCAAATCCTGCTTTAGCAATACCAAATGTTGTTGCCGCTCATTTGAATTTGCCTCAGACCGAACATTTTCTATATGCCGGCTGATTTGTTCTATTAAACGGCTATTGTTTTTCATAGAGAAAAACGAAGCAGATAAAAAACCTAATGCACAAACAGATAATACTTTAAAAAGTATATCAATAGCATGATTTTTATGATAAACGGTATATTTATCTGACAATTCGGTATGAATATATTGAAATTGATTACCTTGATAATTATTAAAAGAATGGATTAACCCTTGTGTATTCTTAGAAATATAAGTTGCCCATACTGATTTGGCTTGGCAGTCTCCATCGTCAACTACGCTTAAGCTGCGTACATCGACATATTCCCACCCCCCGTCTGTACGATTCAACAATTGTTCCTCGACGCAATTGAGTGCCTCAATCAGCCATATATATTGACAGCCGTTTGATTGTTTATTTTGCTGTAAAAACTCAATAGACAGACTTTCTTTAAAATCAGTAAAAAACTGATTAATATTTAATACATTCCATCTGCCTTGAGTTTTTAAGGCAAAAAATAGCTCTCTTTTATCTGAAGACTCTTTGAAAAGAAAGGGGGCGCGAATAACAAAACTTACAGGTATAGATATACCCATTTTTTTCTGCAAAAACAATATATTGCGCAACCACCCCCGCATAACCATAGATACATCGGCATTTATGGCGGGAGACAACACCAGCTCTATGCTGAGTGAGATTTGTTTACGGGCTATATTCTGAAGCAGATTCCAAACTACAGTGTATAAATGTTCTGGATTAAAAATATTTATATATACTGTGTCATCATACCTCTCGACTAAATTCGACATCTTCACTGCAGAATCAGGCATACGCAAAACGTAACGCCCAGTAAATCCAGTATTATTTAATTCTGTCGCAATTTGCTGCCAAACTTCTGAACCAATACTGATATTTTCCTTGTCCTTACGCTGCCTGATTAACCAAGCACAAAATATAGCAACAATTGACAAAGCTAGAATACCGCCTTTCAGCATCCAACTAGCTTGCCAATATATTGCCAATACATAAAACAGTATAAGCTCAACTACTATAAAAATAATGAAAGACGAGAGCTTTTGATAAGTCATTATGAAATTACTCTAAATTTATAATGCTTGAGTTTGTTCAACCAAAGTATCCAGATAGTATCCAAATGCAAAATAAGCTACTACTGCAATAACAGAACAACAGATAAATACCCATATCGGACTAATCGTCAGCAAACTCTTAAGAGGCATGCTTTTACGATCGACATAGAATATTTGCCCATCTTGAGTTACCGCATTGCTAGACAACCCGGCAACCATTTTTTTCAAGCTATTTTGTGAATTTTGAAGAGCCATTTCATCTAAAATATAACGTCCCTTGAAGCCCAAATTGATTACACTCAAATATGCCTCGGCGATCAACGAATTGGCACTGCCTGTTTTGCATAGCTTTTCAATTTTGTCGCACAATACATCGCCTGCATTGTATGATTGGAAGAAATGTACTTGCATGGGATTCATTTCCCACACTTCTCGATCACTTCCTTGCAGATTCTGCAGTGCAACCTCATCCAAAAGCGCACACTGCGCATAAGAAATCTCTTCAATCTCCTCTGCACTACGACCAGAGCTTGCTAAATTCTTTCTTAAATTCTCTACCAAAGTTTTGCCATATTCATACCATGTTGAGGCATGCTCGGGACTAAAACCTGCCGATAATGCGGATACGGTCAAAGCAGTATCTCTTAATTCACTTCGAATCAATGGATTATGGTTCATATTAAATACTCACTACTGCAAATAAGCTTAAATGTAAATTGGGTATAGATGTTGGAACGTAAATACTACATACCTGCGATTGCATCATTCTTGAAAATGCCACATGCCGTTTGTCTAATCTGAAGTAAACATTATCCATTCGGAACGGCAAACCAGGAGGGGTTTGATTCAACAACTGCAAAGGCACTCCCATTACTGCCGTATTGATAACGCGTTCCACGTCTTCCGGCGCACCAATTTTACTGACCAATGGCAATTGCTTCTGCAATTCAGCAAAAACAACGGAATCAGAATGTGCCGAGATATAAAACTCCGCATTATCATCAATTCTGTTGTCAAATATCTGAGCTCGCCAATGTGTAGATTTTGTATGTTCTAACGACAATTCGATGACAGGCGATGGAATGACTTCATCTAACAGACTGCGGATTTTCAACTCCAAACGGTTGAAGGTTCCAAACAGATCAAAATGATCGTATGGTTCCATCTCATTCACGGATTCACTCACCCTGAATGTGTACAACATACCAAGTAAACGAACCAAGAGCTTATAAAGCTCCTCTGGATGTTGCTGCGGATAATCATTCAAATGTTTCAATTCAGGATAAATCGTATTTAATCCGTGCAAGAACCAGAACAAGGTTGAGTCAGACACAGAAAAATCGACCGTATTTTCACTACGCGCCCGGCGGCGGGCAGATAAGTTATCTATACGGGACAACACCAGCAAAGTGATTCTATTCAGACATGAAAGTAAAACTTCCGAACCTGTAATCGACAATAATGGAGGGATGTAGTCTTTAGACCAAATCAATGCCCCATTCTCGTTTTTTTCCACTACGCCGATGGGGCATGTAATGTAATCGTCATTATCCTCGAAATCAAAACGAATTTGTAAATTTAATTGCTCAACGGCAAGTTCTGCCTCCTCAGCGGAAAATAAATCCTCAACTTGCTCGAACTTTTTCACAAACCGTCTGGGGGTATTTCCAGCCCCGTTTTCATCCACCAAATTCGGTACATGCGCTTGATAAACCGGGAGAGCCAGCAACACTGTATTTCGCGCTCTCATAGGCAGGCTATTAATATCACGAACTTCAACAGAGCCACTGCCCGACTGCAAATCGATTAGAGTTCCGTCAGGCAGGCAGGCCTGAAGCTCATCCAATTTAATTTTTCCTAATTCAAGCGTCTGCTGGTCGAACTCGCAACGAAAACATCCCCACTTGAATTCACCCATCAATTTTATTACTGTTGCATAAATGTAACTATTAAAAACGTTTTGTTGTTGGAAGTGCTGAGGAGAGAGCAAGACACCCTCTTCCCATAATGGTTTATGAAATTTCACTGTTTATACCTTTTAAATACCTTTTGTCAGATAAATTTTGAATGCAATAGACAACAGTATACCTAACATTTATACTATTTAGATAGAAATATATCCAAATTTAGTATTTATATTTCATTTGAAACGAAAGATTTTCCCTTCAACACATAACAGAGAATAGGATTAGCCGTGAGCAAAAGTTTCCAAAACGAAGTTCCACCTTCACGTATCAATATCAAACTAGACCTCCATACCGGAGGCGCACAGAAAAAAGTCGAGCTTCCGCTCAAACTTTTAGTCACCGGTGATTACAGCAATGGTCAAGACAAACGCGACCTTGCCGAAAAAGAAAAAGTCAATATCAACAAAAACAACTTTGATTCCGTATTGTCCGACTTTAATCCTAAAGCCAACCTGACTGTGAAAAACACCCTCTCCCCTGCCGGCGGCGAGATGAACATCAATTTGAATTTCAAATCTATGCGGGATTTCCATCCGGAACAAATTGCACAAAATGTTCCCGAGCTGCGCGCTTTATTGGCTATGCGTAACCTGCTCCGTGACTTGAAATCCAACCTGTTGGACGATTCTGCATTCCGTCGCGAACTGGAAACCATCTTGCGTGACGAAAATCTGTCTGCCGAACTGCGCGACCGCCTCGAAAAAATTGCACCTGTTAACAAATAAAACACAAGGTCGTCTGAAAACACCCGTAAGGATTTAAAATATGCAAAAACGCCAAGAAGCCCAAACAACCGTTATAAAACAAGAAAACACAGCCAGCGTTTATGAAGCGCTGTGTCAAAAAATCAACTTAAACGCCGTCGACTCCGTCATCGACATCGAACAGTTCCAAAGCGCCGAAAAAATGTCCGAAGCCTCTGCGGATGAACGCATCGCAGCGGCGGTCAGCGTATTTTTAAAGATGATTCAAGACTCATCTCAAAAAGTAGAACGCCTCGACAAAAGCCTGTTGGACTACCACATCGCACGCATTGACGAACAGCTCAGCCGCCAATTAGATGAAATCCTCCATAACGAAGAATTCCAAAAAATCGAATCTGCATGGCGCGGTCTGAAATTCTTGGTTGACCGTACAGACTTCCGTCACAACGTTAAAATCGAAATCCTCGACGTCTCCAAAGAAGACTTGATTCAAGACTTTGAAGATGCCCCTGAAATCGTCCAAAGCGGACTGTATCGCCACACTTATAGCAACGAATACGACACCCCGGGCGGCGAACCTATCGGCGCAGTCATCTCCAACTACGAATTTGACCGCAGCCCGCAAGACATGGCTTTGCTGCGCAATATTTCGCGCGTCTCCGCTTCTGCACACATGCCGTTCATCGGCTCTGTCGGCCCATCTTTCTTCGGTAAAGAAAGCATGGAAGAAGTCGCCGGCATTCAGGATTTGGCGAACTATATGGACCGTGCCGAATACATCAAATGGAAAAGCTTCCGCGAAACCGATGATGCACGCTATATCGGCCTGACCCTGCCCCGCTTCCTTGCCCGTCTGCCTTACGGTAGCGATACAGTTCCTGTACGCAGCTTCAATTACGAAGAACAAGTTAAGGGCACCGAACACGATCGTTACTTATGGGCAAACGCATCCTTTGCCTTCGCTGCCAACATGGTTCGCAGCTTCATCAATAACGGCTGGTGCGTTCAAATCCGCGGACCACAAGCCGGCGGTCTGATTGAAGACTTGCCTATCCATATGTATGATTTGGGTACCGGCAATCAAGTAAAAATCCCTACCGAGGTCCTGATTCCCGAAACCCGCGAATTTGAATTTGCCAATTTGGGTTTCGTACCGCTGTCTTTCTATAAAAACCGCGATTACGCCTGCTTCTTCTCGGCCAACTCAGCGCAAAAACCTGCGCTCTACGAAACCAAAGAAGCGACTGCAAACAGCCGAATCAATGCCCGTTTGCCTTACGTTTTCTTGCTTTCCCGTCTGGCTCACTATCTCAAGCTGATCCAACGCGAAAACATTGGTACAACCAAAGACCGCCGTATGCTCGAATTGGAATTGAACACTTGGATCAATACATTGGTTACTGAAATGACAGATCCAAGCGACGAGTTGCAGGCAACACATCCTCTGCGTGAAGCCAAAGTCTTGGTTGAAGACATCGAAGACAACCCCGGCTTCTTCAAAGTCCGTCTGTTTGCCCGTCCTCACTTCCAAATCGAAGGCTTGGATGTAAACCTGTCCTTGGTATCTCAAATGCCGAAAGAGAAAAAATAAACCCTTGAATAACGGTATCGCATGATTTGTCTTCCATATATTCATGCAATGAATCATTAAGACAGCAGACCCTTAGTTGTTTGCTGCCGAAGACAATCTAAAATGGTGCTGAACTCAAGCGGTCGTTCTGTATTTGCTACATGAACGACCGCTTTATTTTTTGGCAAATGAAATTCATTAGGACGACATCGCGTCTTCTCCTTATATAGTGGATTAACTTTAAATCAGGACAA
>NZ_KV800985.1:73862-77633 GCF_001810355.1 Neisseria sp. HMSC074B07
ACGCCGTAATGGTTTAAAGTTAATCCACTATATTGTCTAAATGCACTTCAGCCATCTCCTTATTCCATTATTCTTTTATAAAAACCAAAAGGTCGTCTGAAACCATTTCAGACGACCTTTTTATGCGTTTATCTCTTTACTTTTATTCCCACTCGATCGTGGCAGGCGGTTTGCCGCTTACATCGTAAACCACGCGGTTGATGCCTTTGACTTCGTTGATGATGCGGTTGGATACGCGGCCGAGCAGTGAGTACGGCAGTTCTGCCCAGTGTGCGGTCATGAAGTCGCTGGTGATGACTGCGCGCAGCGCGACGACGTAATCATAAGTGCGTCCGTCGCCCATTACGCCGACGGATTTTACGGGCAGGAACACGGCGAAGGCTTGGCTGGTCAGGTCGTACCAAGATGTGCCGTTTTCGTCGGTAGTGTTTCGCAATTCTTGGATGAAAATATCGTCCGCTTGACGCAGCAAGTCGGCGTATTCTTTTTTCACTTCGCCCAAGATGCGCACGCCCAAACCGGGACCGGGGAACGGATGGCGGTACACCATTTCACGCGGTAAGCCTAAAGCGACGCCCAGTTCGCGCACTTCGTCTTTGAACAAGTCGCGCAACGGCTCAAGCAGCTTGAGCTTCATGTTTTCAGGCAGTCCGCCGACGTTGTGGTGCGATTTAATGGCGTGGGCTTTTTTGGTTTTTGCACCTGCAGATTCGATTACGTCAGGGTAAATCGTACCTTGCGCCAGCCATTTGGCGTTGGTAAGCTTTTTCTCTTCAGCATCAAATACTTCGATAAATTCCGCGCCAATGATTTTGCGTTTTTTCTCGGGATCGGTAACGCCGGCGAGTTTCGCCATGAATTGCTCTTCGGCATCGACGTGAATCACTTTCACACCTAAGTTGCGGGCGAACATATCCATCACCATTTTGCCTTCGTTCAGGCGCAAGAGGCCGTGGTCGACGAATACGCAAGTCAGTTGGTCGCCGATGGCGCGGTGAATCAGCGCGGCGGCTACGGAGCTGTCCACGCCGCCCGACAGACCCAAAATCACTTCGTCGCTGCCGACCTGTTCGCGGATTTTGGCAACGGCTTCTTCGATGTAGTTCGGCATCGTCCAGCTGGGTTGCGCACCGCAGATGTCCAAGACAAAGCGGTTCAACAGGGCGCGACCTTGTTTGGTGTGGGTAACTTCCGGGTGGAATTGGATGCCATAGAATTGTTTTTCAACGTTTTCCATCATGGCAATCGGGCATGACGGGGTATCGCCGATGACGGCAAAGCCGTTGGGCAGTTTGGATACTTTATCGCCGTGGCTCATCCATACGTCCAGCGTATTCGGCGCGTCGTCGTAAATATCGCGGGTCAGTTCGCTGTCTATGGTTTTGACTTGCGCGTAACCGAATTCGCGCTGGTTGCCGGGCTGAACTTCGCCGCCCAAGTGGTGCGCCATAAACTGCATTCCGTAGCAGATGCCCAAAACCGGAATGCCCAAATCGAAGATGCCGGTATCGGCTTGATAGTCAGATTCGTAAACGGAATTAGGGCCGCCGGAAAGGATGATGCCTTTCGGATTGAAGGCCTTGATTTCGTCCAAAGGCATGTCGAAGGAATGCAGCTCGCAGTAGACATGGGCTTCGCGCACGCGGCGGGCGATAAGCTGGGTAACTTGCGAACCGAAGTCGAGGATGAGGATTTTGTCTTGGGTCATGGCGGGAACTTTGCAGAGTGATAGGGAACGGTCTGACTGTCTCAAAACGGGATTCCGATAACAAAACAGGTCGTCTGAAAACGGCGGATTATACCATTTTCAGACGACCTTTGCAGGGAGGGGGCTTAGTTATCCTGCTGTTTATGCTGCTTATAAGGCACCATATCGCTGCGCGAAAGCAGCAGCAGGCAGCCCAGTACCATCATTCCCAAAGCAACCAGCGGCGAATATCCGAGCCAGTATTGATTGTGCAGATATACCGCCGCGCCGATATACACCAGCAGCGGGCCGGAAACGATAGACTGCTTGTTGACACCGTCCATCACCAAAACCGCAATCCCCGCCAGCACCATACCGGCGGACACAATGGTCGAAGTTGCGGGCAGGATGTCCGTCGTTTTCAAAAACCAAACAGCACCGAAGATAATCAAAAACAGCGGCAGGAAAAGCGAAGAGCGGGACATGGCGTTACTCCGTAAAATTTCAGACGACCCTGATTATTGGGTCGCAGGGGTCGTCTGAAAAGCCTGAAGAAAGCAATCTTGGGTATGTTTTTGCAAACATAGGGTTTGATGTGTAAACGGCGGGCACAAGTTTGCGGCAGCATCGGCGCCCAGCGTTCCATTCATGCTGCTATCAGTCTCAGCGCACATTTTTCATCAAACGTTGTTTTTCGCGTTTCCAGTCGGCTTCTTTCAGGCTTTGGCGTTTGTCGTGTTGTTTTTTACCCTTCGCCAAACCGATTTCCATTTTGATTTTGCCGCGTGTGAAGTGCAGGTTCAACGGGACGATGGTGTAACCCGCACGCTCGGTTTTACCGATGAGCTTGTTGATTTCGGATTGCTTGAGCAAAAGCTTGCGCGGACGGACGGGGTCGGGTTTGACATGCGTCGAGGCAGTCGGCAGCGCGGTAATATGGCAGCCGACCAGATAAAAAGCGTCTTTTTTCCAGTAGATATAGCTTTCTTTCAGCTGCACCCGCCCGGCGCGGATGGCTTTGACTTCCCAACCTTCCAATACCAGGCCGGCTTCGAGCTGATCTTCGATAAAGAAGTCGTGAAAGGCTTTTTTATTATTGGCAATACTCATTATTTTGATTCTTCTATACTTTTCAGACGAGCTATTTTATCAGCGCGTCCTAGAAATGAAAATGTTTGAATGTGAATGGATGCGATAAACCTTGAGCAGCCCTGTCCTCAAAATCAAATACCCGACATTTCATCCGCAAGCCTGCCTGAATACCATTTGGCTTTATCCTTTATTTCTTTCCATCAACAAAAACAACATCACCGAATTCAATATCAAGATATCGTCGTTCAAACTCGCTTGGGCTTCTTTGTGCAGGCTGAATTTCCCTTCCCATAACGCCCTCAATTTCTTCAAACGGTACACCAAAGTCCCGTCAGGTCGGGTAATCAAATAAGTCGGGTTGAAAAAAAGACCCGTCAGCGAACCCAGATAAGGAATCTGCCCTGCCATTTTGTCCAATACTGCCACCCAAGGATTTTTTTCACGGATATGGAAAAGCAGCCGATCTTCCGCATCCGTTACCTGATAGCTGGTGCGCCAAAGCGACCCGACGCCATCATGCACCACTTTCCCCAAAACCTTACCTGAAGCATCTTGGATGATATAGGTCGCACCAAAATCAATAATCTGTTCCGAATGAATGGTGAATACGGGCGCATCCTGATTGCGGTTAGGGAAAACATTAATCCACTCTTTGAGTTTAAACATTTTCTGCCGCGTATAAGCGATTTCGTTCCCCGCTTCGTCTTTGACAAAAAAATCATTGGCAATGGATAAAAGTTTGAAATTGAAATAAAGCGGAAAGCGCAGACTTTTGTTTTCATGAGAAGCGCTCATGCTTTCATACATTTTTATATAATCAATCATCAGATTTTTCCTTGCCGTTTTATAGTGGATTAACTTTAAACCAGTACGGCGTGTTACCTCGCCTTGTCCTGATTTAAAGTTAATCCACTATAGTATAGAAGATGAATTGAAAGGTCGTCTGAAAGCCGTTATGTGGTTTGAACTGCACCCCAAAAGTTGGACATCCC
>NZ_KV800986.1:0-207 GCF_001810355.1 Neisseria sp. HMSC074B07
CCATGTCGTCGATGTAGGCGTAGGTGCAGTTCTCTGCTGCGGTTACCCGTGCGGGCAGTGTGCCGGCGATATGGGGGCGCGGGGTGGTGCGTTCGGGACGGAAGGCGAGTTGGGCGGGTATGGCGGTAAAGGTATGGGTGTAGGCGGTATCGCGGCTGCCGCTGTGTTCCATACTGAGTACCAGCCAGCCGTCGGGTGCTTCGGGGA
>NZ_KV800987.1:0-342 GCF_001810355.1 Neisseria sp. HMSC074B07
TACGACGGACGCGGCAACCTCATCAGCATCACCGACCCCGCCGGTTACACCACTAGCTACGGCTACAACGCCCAATGGCTGCCCGAAACCATTACCGACGCCTTAGGCAAAACCCGACGCCTACACTACGACACCCTCGACCAGCTCGTCTGCTTTACCGACTGTACCGGCGAAACCACCCGCTTCAGTTACACCGAATACGGCGATCTCGAAACCGTTACCGATGCGCTGGGCCATACCACCCACCACCACTACGACGCAGCGGGCAACCCCGTCCGTACCGACTACCCCGACGGCAGTCACGAAACCTTCGAATACGACCGCCTCAACCGTCTGACCGCC
>NZ_KV800988.1:0-259 GCF_001810355.1 Neisseria sp. HMSC074B07
TTGAGGGTTTCGTGGTAGTCGATTTGGGTGCTGCTGCCGTCCGGCGCGGTGATGGCGATGACGTTGCCTTCGGTATCGTAGAGATAGCGGGTTTCGCGTCCGAGCGGGTCGCGTTCTACGGTAATGCGGCCGTAGCTGTCGCGTTCGCTGTCGCTGCGTTGTCCGTCGGCATCGATGCGGTAGACGAGTTCCCGGTTTTCGTCGAAACCGTACACTTCCGTCCGCCCCAATGCGTCGGTAACGACGGTATGGTCTTTGC